>CAZRFT010000022.1:0-11739 GCA_964599255.1 uncultured Neptunicoccus sp.
TCGTCTGGAGTGAAGGTTTTTGACGTAAAAGAGGACGAATCGGTCGTTTCGGTCGCATATATCCACGAAGATGAAGAGGAAAGTACCGATTAATTGTTTCTTCTAGGGGAACAATAAGTTGTTCCAATCTGTCTCTAGGGCCTAATCAGAAGCAAAAATTGATATACGATTTCATGCAAAGTTTTTTGTGCGAATATTCTCAAAAGTTTCGTTTCAAACGCAACGGATAACGAGTTTTCTGAATATTTAACAAATAAATACAAGTATTTATTGCCATCAGGTAATCGTGTATAAAAGCAATGATTGATATACGAATGGATCACCCCTTGTCTCTGATACAAACATGGTTCTGAACTTGTATAAATCATGCAAATTCAATTTTAACGTTAGCGATTTTACTTGCGGAATATTGTGTTTTTACGGCAGAATATTCGCAGGGTTCGAGGGGGAAATGAATCCATAGTAAATACGAAATAGATCGCTGTGATCTTGGCCTAATTTTACGTAAATGTAAAAATCCGAGATCTCGGTGAAAGGATAAATCCTAAAACTCCCCCTTTAGGATTTTCAAGGGTCCCGTCCCCCCGGCGGGGCCCTTTCCATTTCCAGATAAGGCTTCTAAAGGGGGCCAATGACACACATACATATCATCGGTGGCGGCATGGCCGGATCAGAGGCTGCTTGGCAAATCGCGCAAGCTGGCGGTCAGGTAACTTTGCATGAAATGCGTCCAAACGTCGAAACATTCGCGCAT
Organism: uncultured Neptunicoccus sp.; assembly: GCA_964599255.1. GTDB lineage: Bacteria > Pseudomonadota > Alphaproteobacteria > Rhodobacterales > Rhodobacteraceae > Amylibacter. The sequence goes on from CAZRFT010000022.1 coordinate 755, forward strand.
CAAACCGATGGATTGGCTGAACTTGTCTGTTCGAACTCTTTTCGTTCTGATGACGATGAAAGCAATGCCGTGGGCTTGCTGCATTGGGAAATGCGACGAGCAGGATCGTTAATAATGGAGATGGGCGACAAACATGCCCTACCTGCTGGATCCGCTTTAGCCGTTGATCGCGAAGCATTCTCGGCTGCTGTTACAAGTGCAATTGCCGAACATCCTAACATCACGATTGAGCGTGGATCTGTTAATACCATTCCCCCTGCTGATTGGGGGCGTACAATTATTGCAACGGGTCCTTTGACGTCAGAGTCCTTAGCGCAATCGATTTTAGCGGAAACTGATACAGACAGTCTTGCATTTTTCGACGCCATCGCCCCGATTGTTTATGCCGACAGCATTGATATGAACAAAGCGTGGATGCAGTCCCGATATGACAAAGGAGAAACAGAAGAAGAGCGCACGGCCTATCTGAATTGCCCAATGAACAAAGACCAATATGAAGGGTTCATTGATGCGCTATTGGCCGCTGAGAAAACAGAATTTAAGGATTGGGAAAAAGATACCCCCTATTTCGATGGATGTCTGCCGATCGAGGTGATGGCCGAACGCGGGCGCGAAACCTTGCGCTTTGGCCCAATGAAACCAGTTGGTCTGACAAATCCCCATAGCGATGAAAAGCCCTACGCCGTGGTGCAGCTTCGGCGGGACAATGCCTTGGGGACGCTCTTTAACATCGTGGGTTTCCAAACCAAGATGAAATATGGAGAACAGGCGCGGGTTCTCTCTATGATCCCTGGACTGGAAAATGCTAATTTTGCCCGTTTGGGCGGCATACATCGCAATATCTTTCTCAATTCTCCACGTTTGCTAGATCAGCAAATGCGTCTTAAATCACATCCACATATTCGATTTGCTGGCCAAGTCACAGGGGTAGAAGGATATGTTGAATCTGCCGCTATGGGCTTGCTAGCGGGACGCCTGGCTCTGGCAGAGGCCATGGGCAACACGATCACGCCGCCGCCCAACAGCACCGCTCATGGTGCGCTTCTGCATCATATCTCTGGGGGTGCAGACGCTAAAACTTTCCAGCCGATGAACGTTAATTTCGGGCTCTTCCCTCCAATTGATGCAAAAGGTGGGCGTCGCAATCGCAAAACACGCTACAAAGCCTATACTGATCGCGCCAAATTAGATTGGCAAGATTGGTTGCAAGCGGAATAATTCCACGTCATTCTGACACTATGACAGAGAAATTTTTCGACAAAGCTTACGGCCTCGATTCACAAGAGAAGGTGGATAAACTCTACGAGGATTGGGCAGACAGCTATGATGAGGAAGTTTGCGGTTATGGCTACGCCTCGCCCGCCCGCTGCGCAGAAGCATTAAAAAATTTCCTTCCCTTAGATGCGCCTATTTTGGATTTTGGATGTGGCACGGGATTGTCGGGCGTCGCGCTTCAAAACGAAGGATTTTTGACAATTGATGGCACAGAGCTTGTCGATCAGATGCGCGAAAAAGCCGCCGCGCGCGGCATTTATCGCCAACTCTTCGAAGGTGATATTGATGACCCCTTCCCGTTCCCACTGGGCACCTATGCTGCCATCACAGCTGTTGGGGTGATCAGTTCTGGGGCGGGTCCTGCAAGCTTACTTGATATCGCTTTAGAAGAACTGAGCCCCAACGGGCTTCTTTGTTTTTCCTACAATGACCACACGTTAGAGGATGTGTCTTATACGGATGCGCTTCAAGCCGCGACTTCTTCTGGCAAAGCCGAAATGATTTTCGAAGAATACGGCGATCATTTGCCACAAAGGGGCGTGAAATCAATGGTTTATATCCTTAAACGCTTATGATCCGCGAACGCTTTGCGCCCTCGCCCACGGGTCTTTTGCATCTGGGCCATGCCTATTCAGCGCTAACTGCTTATTCGGCCGCACAGGAGGCTGGAGGACAGTTTCTTCTTCGAATTGAAGATATCGATGGTCCCAGATGCAAAGCTAAATTTGAGGCGCAAATATATAAAGATTTAGAATGGTTGGGGCTTCGCTGGGAAATGCCTGTGTTTAAGCAGTCGAACCGAATGGACAGCTATCAACGCGCGTTGCAAACTCTGCAAGAGATGGGTCTTACCTATGAATGTTCCTGTAATCGCACGGATATAAAAGCTGCCCTTTCTGCGACGCAAGAAGGTGGCGAAAGCTATGGACCAGATGGCTTGATTTATCCTGGCACCTGTAAGACTGCAGGTGCGAACAAGGATAAACCGGCGGCTATTCGGTTAAACATGGAAGCCGCCCTTCCCCATCTTCCGGATCCTATCACTTTCACTGAACTTGGCGGCACGCACGAAGAGATAGTTCAGACATCACATGCACAACTCCTATCCACGGTGGGTGATATTGTGCTGGCGCGAAAAGATATTGGCACTAGCTATCATCTTGCCGTCACTGTTGATGATGCATACCAAGAAATCACCCGTGTCACGCGGGGGAAAGATATGAAAAGTGCCACGCCTATTCACCGCGTCCTTCAAATTCTGTTAGATCTACCAGAACCACTATACCGTCATCACAAACTAATTCGCGATGAGAATGGCAAACGCTTGGCTAAACGCGACGATGCACGCGCCATTCAAAAGTATCGAGATGACGGCTTAACGCCTACCGAGTTGCGGCGCTTATTGGGGTTCTGAGGTGACCACCTCTTCGCCTTCAAGAATATCAGTATAAAAACAAGACCGTCGATTTGTGTGGCAAGCAGGTCCAGTTTGAGCAACTTGCATTAGTAAGCAGTCGCGATCACAATCAATCGACAGGCTGACCAAGGCTTGGGTATTTCCAGAGGTTGCCCCCTTCTCCCACAATTCACCGCGGGATCGCGACCAATAGGTTACGCGTCCTGTTTCCATTGTCACGCCCAAGCTGTCCGCATTCATCCAAGCCATCATTAGGACTTCACCTGTTTCAGCATCCTGAGCGATTGCAGGAATTAGTCCCGCATCATCAAATTTTAGCGAAGCGATATTAAATTCAGTCATCTTGCGCTTGGCTCCTCTTTCCATGCGGTGCTTTTGGTCCTATCTAGGTATCGTAACCTTCCCGGAGTGTTTCGTCATGAATGACGCCACGTCGATGATCAAGCTCTATAGCGAAAGAATTCTTTCACTCGCGGCTAATCTGCCTGTAACAGATCCGTTAGAGGCACCTGATGGCTCTGCGTCCAAACGCTCTCCTTTGTGCGGTTCTAACATTCGTGTCGAAATTACGCTTACGGATGGAAAAATCTCTGAATTTCACCAAGACGTAAAAGCCTGTGCTCTGGGTCAATCAGCAGCGTCTGTATTTGCAGCTAATGTGATTGGCATGGATTTAGAAGGCGTTAGAAAGGGCCGCGATCAGCTTTTCGCGATGCTGACCAACGATGGTCCCATTCCAGACCCACCTTTTCAGGAATTAGCTGTGCTTGAGGCCGCTAAAGAATACAAAAACAGGCATGCCTCGATCATGTTGGTGTTTGAAGCCACGCTAGCTGCATTTGAAGAGACGGGTGTCACTAGCTAGTTTCGTGCTTTGTTCTTTCGCACCGATGAAGAACTGTGACAGATAACCAACACGCGCCTTTAACGTTCGTCTTGTGTTCTAACCCACCTGCAACAGATTGATATATTCGTCCGCGCCCATTAAATATAGAAGCGTTCGAAGGGCCTGACCGCGGTCAGTTTCCAACAACGGATCACGATCAAGGATAAGGCGGGCTTCATCACGGGCCATTTGCAGCAATTCTTGGTCGTCATCCAAATCTGCAACTCTAAATTTGGCCAGTCCTGCCTGCTGTGTGCCCAACAAATCCCCTGCTCCACGGATGGATAAATCCGTTTCCGCCAGTAAAAAACCATCTTCGGTTTCACGGATCGCCTCAAGGCGTCGTTGCGCTGTTTTACCCAACGGTGCTTTATAAAGCAGCAGACAGGCTGATTTTTCGGCCCCGCGCCCTACCCGACCACGCAACTGATGTAATTGAGACAATCCAAATCGCTCTGCCTGCTCGATCACGATGATTGTCGCATTCGGCACGTCAACTCCAACCTCTATCACCGTGGTTGCAACCAACACTTTGGTTTCGCCTGACACGAACTCAGCCATTGCCGCATCTTTTTCATCTTGGCGCATGCGGCCATGTACCAAACCCACATTTTCTTGCCCTAATGCCGCGCCCAAAATCTCCGCTCGATCCGTTGCCGCGGCCAAATCGATTGCCTCTGACTCTTCTACCAATGGACAAACCCAATAGGCTTGCTTTCCCTCTGCAATGGCGGTTTTTAGACGTTCAACCACGCGCTCCATTTGGCCCATTGTGACCATTGCCGTGTCGATAGGCTTTCGACCCGCTGGCTTTTCATCCAGAACTGAGACATCCATATCCCCATAATGGGCAAGCTCCAAGGAGCGCGGGATTGGGGTGGCCGTCATGACCATCACATCCACGGTCTCTGCTTTTGCCCCAAGTGCGAGCCGTTGGCGCACGCCAAATCGATGTTGTTCATCGATCACAGCAAACCGTAAATCGGCAAATTCAACATCATCCGAAAACACAGCATGGGTTCCAATGAGTATCTGGATTTCACCCTTCGCCAAAGCATCCAGCTTGTCACGGCGTTTGGCGCCCGTATCTGCCCCAGTAAGCAATTCGATTTTAACCCCGCTGGGTGCAGCCATGGCGGTTAAACCCGCGAAATGTTGACGCGCTAAAATACCAGTGGGTGCCATCAAAACCGACTGACCACCAGCTTCCGCCACGTCCAGCATCGCGACCAAAGCCACAAGCGTCTTGCCAGCACCAACATCCCCCTGAAGCAAGCGGTTCATACGCCCATCACTTGCCAAATCCGATCTTAAATCGGCAAAAGCCCGCTCCTGTGCGCCGGTGGGCTTAAAAGGCAAAGCGTCCAGCGCCTTTCGTGCAAGCACCCCTTCTGAGCGGGTTGGCGCCCCTTTTCTGCGTCGGAAACGAAGACGCGCAATTGCCAAGGTCAATTGATGGGACAACAGCTCGTCATAGGCTAGTCGATCTTTAGCATTCCTATCCAGCCCTGCGTCGGGTTGGTGGACCAAATCAAGTGCTCGTTTAAAACTTGGCCAACCACGTTTTTCTAAAACCGATGGATCCTGCCATTCATCAAATGTGGGTATCAAACCCAAAGCATCGCCAGCAGCACGGCTCATCAATTTTTGTGAGATGCCTTGGGTAAGCGGATAAACCGGCTCATATTCTGGAATTTGATCCCCTTGATTTGACGCTACTGTGAAATCTGGATGGACCATTTGGGCCAGATGATCATAAAGCTCAACTTTCCCCGAAATCACCCGCCGAGCACCGACAGGATAATTCTTTTTCAGCCAATCACTTCTTGGGTGAAAAAACGCGAGCTGAAACTCGAATTCCGCGTCGCGCACCGAAATGCGATAGGGTCGATTTTTGACTTTATTAGGCGCGTGCCCCAACACTTCAATTTCAACCGTGCAAATAGCGGGTAACGGAATATTCTTTAGTGACGTGACGCGCTGACGATGAATGACCCCATTGGGAAGTGTCAGCAGTAAATCACGGGGTGTTTCAATCCCCATCTTAGCCAGCAATTTTTCTGATTTCTCGCCGATCCCAGACAAGGATTTTAGATCGCCGAACAGGGGGAATAATATTTCAGGACGCGCCGCCATAAACCCATGAAACGATTATGGTGAAATCAAATCAAGCCATTCTGCTTCGCTTAACAGCGTGACACCCAATTCCTGTGCTTTTTTGGCTTTTGATCCCGCTCCTGGGCCCGCAACAACAAAATCGGTTTTTGCCGATACAGACCCAGAAACCTTCGCTCCCAAGGCTTCTGCCTGCGCTTTGGCTTGCGCACGCGTCATCTCTTCCAGCGTGCCCGTGAAAACGACAATTTTTCCAACCACAGGCGAACCGCTTGTATCGCGCACCTCCATATCTTCGATTGTCAGCTCACTAGCCAAATCCATAATGATTTCTTGTTGTTGAGGATCGTTGAACGTATCGATCAGCGCCTTGGCCATAACCTCGCCGACCCCATCAATCGATAACAACTCGCTATATTCAGGGGCGTCGCTTTTCCTCGCGGCGATCAATACCTCTTGGATACGCGACCAAGAGCCAAAGAAATTGGCAAGCAAGGCAGAGCTTGTTTCGCCTAAATGACGAATGCCTAAGCCAAAGAGGAAACGGTTAAGCGGGATATTTCGACGTTCCTCAATTCCTGCAAACAGGTTCTTGATAGATTTTTCGCCATATCCCTCTAATTCCGCCAATTCATTTGCTCGGGTTTGCGACAAACGAAAAATATCACCGGGCTTCGAAATCCAACCGCGTTCAAAAAATTGCTCGATCTGTTTTTCGCCTAAGCCATCGATGTCAAATGCAGCGCGCGAAACAAAATGCTTTAGCCGCTCCACCGCTTGCGCGCGGCAAATAAATCCGCCTGTACAGCGTGCAACGGAATCACCCTCTTCGCGGGTAGCAACGCTCCCACATTCAGGGCAGTGACTGGGGAATTCATAAGGCTTCGCATCGTTTGGGCGTTTGGACAGATCCACATCAGAGATCTTTGGAATGACATCGCCCGCCCTATAAATTTCCACCATATCGCCCACGCGAATATCACGTCCTTCACGGATCGGTGCGCCATTGCTGTCGCGACCTTGAATATAGTCCTCGTTGTGAAGCGTTGCGTTCGACACCACAACACCCCCCACGGTAATCGGGCTAAGCCGCGCGACAGGCGAAAGCGCGCCCGTACGTCCCACCTGAATGTCGATCGCTTCTAGACGCGTCCAAGCTTTTTCAGCGGGAAATTTATGGGCGATTGCCCAGCGTGGTGTAGTCGACCGAAACCCGAGTTTTTCCTGATAATCTAGTCGATCCACCTTATAGACGACCCCATCAATATCATAGCCAAGTCCAGATCGCGCTGCAGCGATGTCATCATAATGCGCAATGATTTTTGCGATATTGGCGCAGGTTTTAGTGCGCGAATTCACTGTGAACCCAAATTTAGAAAATGCCGCCAATGCTTCTGTTTGGGTGGCACCCAAAGGTTCTGAAATCTCCCCCCATGCATAGGCAAAAAAGCTCAACGGTCGCGATGCGGTGATGCTTGCATCCAACTGGCGCAACGAACCAGCGGCCGCGTTACGCGGATTGGCAAAAACCTTTCCCCCGGATTTTTCTTGAGCAGCATTGAGCGCCTCAAAATCCTTCGCGGCCATATAGACTTCGCCGCGCACCTCTAACACATCAGGCGCCCCGTTAATTTGTTCTGGAATATCTTTGATCGTGCGGGCATTGGCCGTCACATTTTCACCAACCTGCCCATCCCCTCGTGTGGCCGCATAAACCAGTTTTCCCACTTCATAACGAAGAGCAAGCGACAGACCGTCAATTTTTGGCTCTGCCGTATAGGCCAAGGGTGCGTCCACCCCTAACCCAAGGAATTTCCTAATGGAGCTGTCAAAATCAGCAACATCGTCCGCATCAAAGGCATTGCTAAGTGACAGCATGCGTACGGGGTGTTTAATCTTTGAAAATGTCTCTGAAACGGGCGCGCCCACTTGAACGGACGGGCTGTCGTCACGCACAAGGTTTGGAAACGCGGCCTCGATATCCGCGTTTCGACGTTTCAACGCATCATATTTAGCATCACTAATTGTGGGTGCGTCATCGCGATGATAATCTAGATTGGCTTGGCCGAGTATTGCAGAAAGGCGCGCAAGCTCAGCACGCGCCGTTTTTTCATCTAGATTTTCAATCTTAATTTCTGCCGTCATCTGCCAAAGATTCCCTTTGGCAGAATGTTAACTTAATGCAGATCAATCACAAGGATCGGTTCAACTTGCCTGGGCAAAATCATTGTTCGAAGGTTCAGGATCGCGCAGCACATAGCCCCGGCCCCAAACTGTTTCGATCAGATTTTCGCCATCTGTTGCTTCTTGGATTTTCTTGCGAAGTTTACAGATGAAGACATCAATAATTTTCAACTCAGGTTCATCCATGCCGCCATAAAGATGGTTCAAAAACATCTCCTTGGTCAGTGTCGTGCCCTTGCGAAGGCTAAGAAGCTCAAACATTTGATATTCTTTACCTGTTAAATGCACCGGCTTGCCGTCCACTTCCACGGTTTTAGCATCCAGATTTACATCCACTGAACCGGTAGAGATGATGGATTGAGCATGACCCTTGGAACGGCGCACAATAGCATGAATACGGGCAACCAGCTCTTCGCGGTGGAAAGGCTTGGTCAGATAATCATCGGCCCCAAATCCAAACCCTTTGCATTTCTCTTCAATCCCATCATTTCCAGTGAGGATCAGGATCGGTGTTTCGACCTTTGCTACACGCAATTGGCGTAGAACCTCTAGCCCGCTCATATCAGGCAGGTTTATATCCAAAAGCATCAGGTCGTAATCATATAATTTCGCTAGATCGATGCCTTCTTCACCTAAATCGGTCGCATAGACATTGAATGACGCGTTGGTCAGCATCATTTCGATGGACTTTGACGTTGTTGGGTCGTCTTCGACCAATAAAATACGCATCGGTATCTCCTTACCTATACCCCCGCGCCTCGCTTTAATTTCTGTTAATTAAAAATAGTTAATTCTTTGTTACTTATGGAATGCTCTCATAAATCTTCTGAATTTGCAACCTTAGGTTGTCTATATTCCATAACGCGCGTTGCCTTTAACGCATCAACGCCGTGAAATTTCATGGATTTTAACCAACTTAATAACTCTTCCTCTGACAGTGCATAGCGCGCGCAGGCATGTTCAAAATCGATCAGCCCAAACAATACCGCATTGGCGACATTCTTTTTGTGGCGCGCAACCCAGCGGGTTGTCGACGGATCGGGTAGATCGGAAAGATTAAGTTTTCCGCCATCTGGAAGTGTAATTTCTACCTTTTGCATCTTTGGCCACTCTCATTTCATGTCATTCTTGGCGAAAAGCCTTAAACTTGCCTAAAGATGCCCCTTGCGCGTAATTAAGGTTTTAGGTAACTCCGCGCCTCTTCAACCTTGGCAAAACAATGGCCCTAGATACACATACAGAACTCAATAGCTTGGGATTTCCAAAGGCCCCCAAAGATACCCGCGTTATCGTGGCAATGTCGGGCGGCGTGGATAGTTCTGTTGTCGCGGCCCAACTTGCCGATGAAGGTTACGATGTGGTTGGCATTACCCTACAGCTTTACGATCACGGCGCAGCACTGGCCAAAGCCAAGGCTTGTTGCGCAGGTCGGGACATCCATGATGCGCGCAGGGTCGCAGATGAAATGGGCTTTCCCCATTACGTGCTCGATTATGAAAACGTGTTTCGGGATGCCGTCATCGATGAATTCGCCGATAGCTACCTTGCGGGCGCCACGCCTGTTCCTTGTATCCGTTGTAATGAGCGTGTGAAATTCAAAGACTTGTTGGAAACCGCCAAAGATCTTGATGCGGATTGCATGGCCACGGGTCACTACATCCAACGTTTTGCTGGTGATACGAAAGCGGAGCTTCATAAAGCCGCGGATCCAAATCGCGATCAAAGTTATTTCCTTTTTTCCACCACGCAAGAACAGCTTGATTACCTACGCTTCCCTTTGGGTCATCTTAAAACCAAAGAGGAAACGCGCGCCCTTGCCCGTCAATATGGGCTTCCTGTTGCGGATAAACCCGACAGCCAAGACATTTGTTTTGTGCCCGATGGCAAATATACTGATGTCATCGAAAAACTGCGCCCCAATGCGGCTGAACCTGGTGACATTGTGCATTTAGATGGGCGTATCTTGGGCGAACATAATGGCGTTATTCATTACACTGTCGGCCAACGGCGCGGCCTTGGCATTGGGGGTGGTGAGCCTCTTTACGTCGTTAAATTGGACGCTGATGCGCGCCAAGTTCTTGTCGGCCCCAAAGCGGCACTTGCCACGCGCACTGTTCCTGTCAAAGAAATCAATTGGCTTGGTGATGCGCCTTTTGAAAGCCAAGAAGAATGGCCAATGAGCGTTCGCGTCCGCTCAACGCGTCCACCAAAAGAAGCCGTCATCAGACCCACATCCGCGACAACAGCAGAGGTAGAGCTTATTGCCCCAGAAGAAGGCGTCGCACCTGGTCAGGCTTGTGTGTTTTATGAGACAGAGGGAACCCGCGTCTTTGGTGGCGGCTGGATCACGCGAAACTAGATAAATCGTTGAGTTTCGACTTGCCATTTAAGCGGATTTCCTCACTCTGGCGGGGTAAATAAAGGAGCCTCCCGCCCATGTCTCTTGATGCCGTTCTCGCTCACATTAACGCCGATATCGAAAACGCCACTGATCGTTTGTTCGATTTGTTGAAAATCGAAAGTATCTCCACAGACAGTGCCTATGCGGGGAAATGCCAAGATGCCGCCGACTGGTTGGTCAATGACCTCAAATCAATTGGATTTGATGCGGAAACCCGATCAACACCGGGTCATCCCATGGTTATGGCAACGGGTGGCTCGGGCGGGACGCATACGCTCTTTTATGGTCACTATGACGTGCAACCCGTTGATCCGCTTGATCTTTGGGACAATCCCCCATTTGAGCCACAAATCGAAGACACAACCAAAGGCAAAGTAATTCGAGGGCGCGGTTCTGCGGATGACAAGGGGCAGCTTATGACTTTTGTCGAGGCCTGCCGGGCTTGGAAAGCCGTCACAGGCAGCCTACCCAATCAAATCTCGATCTTTTTTGAAGGTGAAGAGGAATCAGGCTCACCGTCATTGATCCCGTTCATGAAAGAAAACGCAGAAGAACTGACAGCCGATATCGCGCTTATCTGTGACACAGGTCTTTATGGGGACAGCACACCTGCGATCATCACACAATTGCGTGGTCTGCTTGGTGAGGAAATCATCATAGAAGGCCCTGACAAAGACCTACATTCAGGCATGTACGGTGGCTTGGCT
>CAZRFT010000023.1:0-2295 GCA_964599255.1 uncultured Neptunicoccus sp.
TCGTGTCCCAGAGATTGCAAGCGAAGGTGTTGCGGTTGATCAGGTATTTCGAGATTTCCAACGGCTTTGTCTGGAAGAGGGTGCGGACTGGGTCCCCTATCTCTCTGGTGCAGCCGAAACCGATGGCTACGGCGACGTCAGTTCTCTTGCCAAGGAAGCGCCCTTGCAAGCGCGCGATGTGTTGATGCTCGACACGGGTTTGATACTGGATGGCTATTTTTGTGACTATGATCGAAATTTCTCCGTTGGCGTACCAAGTGACGCGGTGGCAAGCGGCCATGCGCGTTTGATCGAGGCAACGGATGCTGGCTTTGAGGCCGCAAAACCAGGGGCAAAAGCCTCTGATATATTCTACGCGATGAATGAAATCTGCTCCCAAAGCGGTGGAACAGATGCGGGCCGCCTAGGGCACGGTTTGGGCATGTCGCTGACTGAATGGCCCTCGCTTATTGCCACTGACCATACAGAAATTAAAACTGGCATGGTGTTGACCCTTGAACCTGGACTTGCTGTTGGCGACAAAATCATGGTTCATGAGGAAAACATTGTTATCACCGAAAGCGGCGCACGATACCTTAGCCCTAAAGCCAATGCGGAGATTTTGCGGATATGAACGAACTTGCCTGTGACTTCTTTGATCATGACCCTGCCGTACCCCCAATGGGGCTAATTGTATTGCAGACGGACGAGACGATTGAACCGGAACTACGCCAAGCCTTTGCGGATCTATCAAATCCGCTATATGTGACCCGCATTGCAAGTGGCTCCGATGTGACGCCAGAGATGCTCGCGGGCATGAAATCTGATCTTGCGGCGTCGGCCGACCTTCTACCTAAAACACGCCCTTACCCTGTGATCGGCTATGGCTGCACCTCGGCCAGCTCCATCATCGGCTCAGAAGAGGTCGAAAAAATGGTCAAGGAAACCGCGCAAACAGCTTTGGTGACCAATCCCCTTCGCGCGACAGTCGCCCAGGCAAAGGCGCGAGGGGTGTCAAAATTCGCGCTTGTTTCGCCTTATATAGAATCTGTGTCAGAGGCCTTGCGAACAGCCTTCGGCAATGAAGGGATTTCGACGGATAGCTTTGGCAGTTTCGGTGTGATGCAAGACGAGAATGTCGTGCGTATCGATGACGCCTCCATTTATGAAGCCGCCGTCAAACTTGGAAGCGATCCAGAGGTAGAAGCCGTTTTCCTTAGCTGCACCAACCTGCGCACCTTTGGCGTCATCCCAAAGATTGAAGCAGAGCTGGGCAAACCCGTCATGTCATCCAACCAGTCCATGGCTTGGCATATGCGCGCGCAATTGCCCCAGACTTGATTTGAAGTTTCTAGCGGACAAAAAATTTATTAAATTGAAAAAAGAGTATAAATCCGCACTTATTGGACAGCCCAGCGCTATACAGATTTTGCCACGGACAAATTAGAGGGGTTCACTATGAATAAACTAGTCTTAGCAACGGCCATTACCATTGCCGTTTCCACCACATCCGTCTTAGCCAATGAAGTCGTATCTGCTGGATCATATGGTTACGTCAATAACGATGCGGCAAAATACAACCGCCTTGTTAAAAAATACGTCAAAAAAGAGTGTAAGTGGCTGGCAAAGGAAAACCAAAAAGCAACCAAAACAGCGGGTAAAACTGCCAAAGGGACAGGTGTTCAAATCGGCGCTGGCATCCTTAATCATGGCGGGACAACTAAGCTGGGCTTGGCAACTAAGATCACGGGTGACGTCATCAAAGACGCAGCGATCAGACGCGATGCATCAGAAGCCGTCTCTGACGCCAAAGGGTGTTAATTCACAAAACCGTTAATGACCTTTAGGTAATCGGATGCCTTTGATAGGTTAAGGTTTCGTAAGCCGCGAAACTTTAACCTAAAAGGGCATTCAAATGAATTTCATTAAAACCACAGCACTACTGACGGCGACCACCTTATTGGTCGGCTGCGCAGACGACCCAAAATACACCGCGACACTATCTGGTGATGAAGCAGGTGCGTCAGGAGCTGGGGAAATCATTTTAAACAGCACCGATCAAACCATCCAGGTTGCGTTGACAATCACAGGTATGTCTATGGACGCACTTTTTGATGGATTAGTCGAAGCTCCCATTGGCCCAATACATTTACACCATGGTGGGCCTGGCGAACGCGGGCCAATTGCCATTCCCTTTGTGATGTCTGAAGGTGCCTATGCCGAGACAGCAGATGGTTTTACTGTTACTTACACCGCGCTAGAATATGGCCCTAGTGCCGCTTTAGTCTCTTCCGAATTGGACTTCGCGTCATTTAC
>CAZRFT010000024.1:0-4044 GCA_964599255.1 uncultured Neptunicoccus sp.
CCTTCAACGGCGTTAATGTTTGGACCCGCGCGAAGCCCGCCTGTAAGTTCATAAGTCCAAGCATGATAAGGGCATACGATAACGCGCGTTTGGCCCGTGCCTTCGACCAATTGATGTGCGCGATGTTGGCATACGTTATAAAACGTTCGGATTTGCTCATCGCGGCCTCGAACACAGAAAAGATTTTCTCCGTTCAGTTCGAACGCATAATACGACCCGACTTCCTGTAACTCAGATGCATGACAGGCAAATTGCCACGTTTTAGAAAGCAGGCCCGCCTGCTCAACACGAAATAACTCTGGATCGGTATAGTACCGTGCATCAAGGGATAGCGTCGGTGGGTTCATGACGGGTCCTCTTTGTACAGGCCAATTTTATGGCGACGCGCGTGGAAACGGTCCACACGCGTTACAATTTCTGGCGATGCCACAGCAATGACAAAACTGAGCAATGTTTCCAATAAAGCAAGGGTAGACAGCGAGGAGGGAAAAAATTGCGGCGTTTCTGCGCGAATTACGAACCCATGCGTGGCGGCGCGAATGATCGGCGAGGCGAGGCTGTCAGAAATGGCCACAATTTTCATGCCTTGCTCGCGCGCTTGTTCAACGACCTCGATAACTTCAGAACGATAAGGCTTACAGGTGATGGCAATTAAAACATCCTGTTCATCAGCCCAAGCGATGTCATCTGTGCCATTCGATCCCGGCTTAGGAATGGCGTAAAACTCTGTCATACCGGTGGAGGCAAGATAGGTGAAATTCTGGGCATTTGCGTGGTTTACACCAACACCCATCGTGTAAACGCGGCGTGCATTCCAAATTGTGGTTGCCGCATCTTCTAGTTCTTGAGCGGATATATCTGCGAATGTCTGTTCGATGTTCGAAAGCGCAAAGGACAACATTTCTGAATAAAGCTCACCCAGATCGCCTTCTGCTCTGATTGATTGCAACCATCTGGCCCGATCAGGAAAAGTTGCGGTCCCTTCCTTAAGCGCCTCTCGAAACGGGTTGCGAAAATCCTCATAGCCATCAAAGCCAACTTGTTTGGCCATTCGTAAGATTGTTTGAGGCGTGACACTGGCAGCCTCGGCGAGTTCGCGGATGGTCGACAATCCAACCTCTGAAGGATTTTCAAGAACATAGGTCGCCGCCTTCGCTGTCTGAGGCGTAAGCTGATCGATTTCACCTTGCAATCGATCAAGTATGTCATTTGTTCCATTCATTGTTGACTTTGTAACAGATGTTCCATAGCCATGTCGAGACGAAAATAGGATTCTTTCAAAATGTCTCTTCCCTCTCATAAGCGTGTCGTAATTGTCGGTGGCGGTGTCATGGGGGTTGGGCTTGCCTATCACCTTGGACATGAAGGGTGGGGGGAAGATACGATACTACTTGAAAAGGCGGAACTGACCTCTGGTTCAACGTGGCATGCAGCGGGGCAAATCACGCATTCCACATCAAGTTTTTCGCTGGGAAAATGCGTTGATTATAATATTGGGCTTTATTCTGGCGCGCTTGAGGAGGAAACGGGACAGGCAGTCACTTGGCACGGCTGTGGATCCTTCCGTCTTGCCTATGATGAGGATGAACTGGACTGGCTGAAACACACTTTGTCAGTTGCTTCTTCGCTTGGGTTTAATATCGAGCTGGTTGGCCCAGAAAAGGTCGCCGAGCTTCATCCATTTTACAACCTCGAAGGCGTTATCGGCGCGCTTTACACACCAGATGACGGTCACGTTGATCCAACAAATGTAACGATGGCCATGGCTGCAGGTGCGCGTCAAAAGGGTGTACAAATTATACGAAATTGTCGTGCAACGAATATCACGCAAGCGGACAATGGCGAATGGGTGGTGGAGACCGAACAGGGCACAATCACTTGTGAGCATGTTGTAAATGCAGGCGGCACTTATGCACGTCAAATGGGGGAATGGTCTGGTCTGCAATTGCCAATGACGTCTATGACGCACCATTATTTCGTCACCGATGAAGTTCCGGAGTTTCAGGATTTAGGCACAGAATTACCCGTTATTCGGGATGACAAGCTTGTGTCCGGCTATATCCGTATGGAGCAAAAAAAGGGCCTGATCGGCATTTATGAAAAAGACAACGTAAATTCGGTTTGGCATGATCACTGCCCGTGGGAATACGAAAACTGGCTTTTCGATGCAGACTATGACCGCATCATGCCTTGGCTTGAAAATGCGTTGGATCGGATGCCGATATTTGCTGAACTTGGCATCACGCGCGATGTTCATGGCGCAATCTCTCATCCACCAGATGGAAATCCACTAATAGGACCAGCACCAGGCGTTAGAAATTATTGGTGCTGTTGTGGCACACAGATCGGGATAGGATGGGGACCCGGATTGTCGCGAGAGCTTGCGCGTTGGATGGTTCATGGTTCTGCCGATATTTCTATGCGTGACTATGACCCGCGTCGTTTTGGTGGATACGCAAATAAAGAATGGCAGGTCGTAAAAGCCGAAGAAGATTATAAACTTCGGCACGAAATTCCGTTTCCGCATTTCAACCGCTTGGCAGGGCGCCCTGTTAAACCTTCGCCGCTTTATGATCGTTTGAAAGAAAAGGGTGCTGTCTACGAAGAAGTGTTCGGGCACGAACGCCCACGCTGGTTTGCACGCAATGGCGTGGAACAGCGTGATTACTACAGCTTCAAACGTAACGAAGTGCATGACATGGTTGGGTTTGAGTGTAAGGCTGTTCGTGATGCGGTCGGCATTATGGATATCTCTGCCTTCACCAAGGTAGAGGTCGCTGGGCCAGAGGCTGAAAAACTTGTCGATCGGCTGACTGCCAATCGCCTGCCTCAAAAGATCGGCGGGATAGCGCTAAGCCATATGTTGAATCGCCGCGGTCGGATTGAATTAGAAACAACCGTTGTGCGTTTAACAGAAGATCGCTTTTATCTGGTTTGTGCAGCCTTTTTTGAAAATCGCCTGTTGGATCATCTTGATCATCACAAAGACGGCGAAGATTGCGAAGTTATTCTTCGCTCCAATGATTGGGCAGCATTGTCTCTAAATGGACCAAATTCGCGAGAAGTTTTGGGCGCTTGCACAGATGCTCCACTCGATAACGCGAGCTGGCGTTGGTTGACCGCGCAAGAGATCAAGATTGCCGGAAAAACCTGTTGGGCATTCCGTATGTCATACGCAGGCGAGCTGGGCTGGGAGCTGCATATTCCGCGGGATGATACTCTAGCAGTCTATGATGCACTTTGGGCGGCTGGCGAGGCCCATGGTATTGTTGACTATGGATCATTTGCCATGAACTCGATGCGCATGGAAAAAATGTTCAAGGGCGCAGGCGAATTAACCAATGAGGTCACGCTGCCAGAAGCCGATGTCATGCGTTTTGTGAAAACTGACAAAGAATATTTAGGCAAAGAAGCGTCATTGGCAAACCAAGACAAAATGCCGTGGATTTGCGCTTATATGGAACTGGAGCCTAATGGCGTGGAAGACGGCCATGGGGGCGAAGGTGTCTATGTCGATGGAAAAATTGTTGGCTCAACCGCATCCGTTGCTTTCGGTCACACTTATGGAAAGATCCTTGCCTTCGCCTATGTCAAACCAGAGGTTTATGTTGACGGCGCTGAATGCGAAGTGATGATTGCAGGCGAAAAACGCAAAGGGCGCTTTTTGACTGAACCAGTTTACGATCCCGCCTCTGAACTACCGCGAAAGGATGTGGCATGAGCGATACCATGAAAGCATTTGTTCTAAAGCGTCACGGCGGTCTTGATGCACTAGAATTCGAAGCATCTTGGCCAAAGCCAGAACCCAAGGGTCGCGAGGTTTTGATCAAGGTAAAAGCCTGCGGGATGAATAACACTGACATCAATACACGCTCCGGTTGGTATTCCAAGGATGTGACTGAGGCGACGACCGGTGACGCGTATGACACGCTTGAAAGCGATAGCGATGTCACTTGGGGCGGGGCAGGTATTTCCTTTCCTCGAATTCAAGGTGCGGATGTATGTGGGGTTGTAGAGGCAGTCGGGCCGGATGCGGATAGCGCA
>CAZRFT010000025.1:0-5957 GCA_964599255.1 uncultured Neptunicoccus sp.
GCGATGTTCGCTGTCTTTATTTGCGCCGAGGTTTAAACCGATGGGTAGGTTTTTCGGTCGAGATCGAAGACGCTCTGCAACGGCCTCCATTCCATCATTGTTAAAGCCAAAACGATTGATGGCGGCGCGATCCTCTGAGAGACGAAAAAGTCTGGGCTTTCGGTTGCCAGGTTGCGCGCGGGGTGTCACCGCACCCAATTCCAAAAAACCGAACCCTGCACGGGACAAGGCGTTCATCGACGTCGCGTTTTTGTCAAAACCTGCAGCCAAGCCGATCGGATTTGGCAGGGACAAGCCCGCGAGTTCGGTGGCAATCCGCGGCGTGGAAAAAATCCCTGGGCTCGGCGCCAATCCTTTTTGCAAGAACCAATGGGCCACATCATGCGCGCGCTCTGGATCAAGCTTGTGGAGAAGGGGGAGGGCTATTTTTTCACTAAGGCGCATTCAAAGCTCGTTGGGAAAATCATGGGCGGCACCCTTAAGTGGTAGATCTTTGATCCAAAGCGCATCGGCCAAAACCAAAGGGGCATAGAGATGAGGGAAAAGAACACCTTCACGCGCAGGTTCATAAACAAGGGCAGGGCCAAGGGCTTGGTCGTTATAGGCCAAGAGCTTTAAATTGTCCTCTCCCGCAAAATACTTTGCGGCCGTTTCTTTGACGGTTTCAGCGGTTGAAAAATGCACATAGCCATCAGAAAGGTCGATGGAGGCACCAAGAGTTTCGCCCTTTTCCTGTAGCTCTGCCCATTCATCAGCGCGGAGAATTTTGTAAATTACGGCCATGGATCAGCTTTCAAAAATTCCATCGAAATTGGCAAAACCTTTGATTTCAATGGGGTTTCCCGACGGATCACGAAAAAACATGGTGCGCTGTTCGCCGGGTTCACCAGCGAAGCGGATAACCGGCGGAATTTCGAATTGCAGGTCCGCTTGGGTTAACTTTTCCGAAAGCGCGATCCAACGATCAAGGGGCAAGATGATCCCCAGATGAGGCATCGGCACCATGTGATCGCCGA
Source organism: uncultured Neptunicoccus sp. (assembly GCA_964599255.1). GTDB lineage: Bacteria > Pseudomonadota > Alphaproteobacteria > Rhodobacterales > Rhodobacteraceae > Amylibacter. Next base: position 1,017 of record CAZRFT010000025.1, read on the forward strand.
CTTTGCCAGTGTTCTTTGTTTCAAACGGCGCCCCGAGGTGGAGCGAGATTTGATGTCCGAAGAAATCGAAATCAACCCAAGTTTCTGTTGAACGGCCTTCCTTACATCCCAGCAAATCCCCATAGAAACGTCGTGCTTCATCAAGGTCCTGAACATGGTAGGCAAGGTGGAAAACGGATTGCATGGGTCGGGTTATAGAGGCTCTGCCTTGAGCTTCAATCGAAATCGCCGCAGAATAGGCGGATGTGTGGACGATTTGCCTTAACAATGCCTGGCGAGATGGTGTCAGAGTGGTTCGGAGCGGAGCTTCGCGCGACTTTTGAGCGCGCGCGATACAACATTGCGCCTTCGCAGATTATTCCTGTGGTGGTGGAGTATGAAGGGCAACGGATCCTTTCGGATATGCGGTGGGGGCTTATCCCACATTGGTTCAAGTCACCCAGCGATGGGCCGATGCTGAACAATGCACGCGGCGAGACTGTGCATGAAAAACCTTCCTTTCGATCGGCCTTTGCGAAGCGGCGCTGTATCATCCCGGCAACAGGTTTTTATGAATGGCATGCAAAAAAAGGAGTGGGCAAAGAACCCTATTTTATTCGCCCTGCGGATAAAAATCCGATGGGATTTGCGGGGCTGTGGCAAGTATGGACGCACCCAGAAAGCAAGGATCGTTGGGTAACAACTACCATTGTGACAACCGCCGCTTCTAAGCAGATTGCCGATATCCATCACCGCGAGCCTGTGAGCTTGCAGCCCAATACGTTTGAGACTTGGTTGCGGGGTACGCCAGCAGAGGCGCAATCGTTGATAAAATCGGCAGATGAGGGGTATTTCGATTTTTACCGCGTGGGTTTGGAAGTGAATAAAGCGCGCCATGATGTGCCTGAGTTGCTAGAGCCGTTGGTCGAATAAAGCGAAGCTTTAACAGGCACGTTTCTAGTATTTCTAACAGCAGCGCCCTTGGCGTTAAGAAACACCAAATTATGCGACACTACCCTGTCGGTACTTCCGTCGGTATTGCGTCGGTAATCCGTGGGTGCAACGTCAGTGTTCCCAAAAGTTAATTTTCAGGCGAAAGAAATTAAGAGGATGTGAACAAATAAGAACGAAGCCTAATATGCGCTGGGATTTGGTTAAGAAACGCGCCAAATTCGTGAAGCCTTGGTTAATTTAGCGTCGAGTTACGGCGATGCACTCGGAGTTTTGGAAAGCGGTCATGGGCAAAGCGTTAATAAAGGATGAAAATCGGCTCGACTGGGAGGGATAGGTAGGTCGGGAACCACCACTGGGGCGTTAATATTGCTCATAAAATCACCTCTGGATCACGTTAGTTGCCCCGCTGTTTTGTTAATTTCAAGCTGATGAATTTCACACCACGAAAACTGTAGATCTAGAAAGGATAGTCAGCCGCGATTTTAATTTATTATTTTAGACATGGGCTTGGGAACTTGGCGCTGATAGGGATTTTTTGATCCATTGGATGAGAAAATAGTTTTGCAAATTTTCAGTGAAAGTGAAAACCTAAGTTGAAATGACTTAACCTTTTGGATTTCTTTTCATCCAGCGCATGTTTTGATTGGGACCGTACGATGCAATTGGCAAATTATGATTTTGAGGTTTCCAAGGTTTCCCCATCTGTTGGGGCGGAAATTCGAGGGGTGGATCTGTCGCAATCTTTAAGCGAGACCACCATCGCAAATATTCGAAAGGCACTTGGAGAGTTCGGGGTTATCTTTTTTCGGGGTCAATCCATGGACCCAGCAGCGCATTTGGCCTTCGCGCGGCGGTTTGGAGCGATAAACATCAACAAGTTCTTTCAACCCGTCGACGGCTTTCCCGAAATTGCCAGTGTGACGCGCGAGCCTGATCAGGTTGGTTCAACCGGTTGGTATTGGCACACCGATCATTCTTATGACGCCGCACCTGCAATGGGGTCGGTTTTTGCCGCGCGTGAAATTCCACCCGTTGGCGGGGATACATTGTTTGCAGGAATGGCTGCGGCCTATGCCGCGCTGTCGGATGGGTTGAAGCAAACGTTGGAAGGTTTGGAGGCGTGGCACACGGATTTGGTTTGTCCCGAGGTGGCTGACCCGAAATTACAGGCTGTTTTTGCGGATCGTCAGCCAGGGCTTGAAGATAATGCAGGCACGCGGTCGAAACATCCGGTTGTGATTGCGCATCCGATCTCGGGCAAAAAAGTGCTTTATGTAAATCCAGGTTTTACGGAGCGGTTTGAGGGGTGGAGGGTAGCGGAATCAAAATCGCTGTTGGATTATCTTTATGCTCATGCAGGGCAGCCGCAATTTACCTATCGCCATCGCTGGCAGGAAGGCGATGTCGCGTTTTGGGATAATCGCGCAACGTGGCATTGTGCGCTGGATGATTGTTTTGGCTATCGCCGGGAATTGCACCGTATCACGGTGGAAGGTGAGTTGCTGCACGCCGCACTCGAATAGCGCGAGCCAAGTCATAGAATTTTGAAAGGAAACACCATGGCCCTAAATCAACCATTAAGTGGGAATGCGATGCCGCGGTTTGGCGGATTGCCCACGATGATGCGCTTACCGTTTCAGGAAACGGCCGCAGGGTTGGATGCGTGTTTTGTGGGGATCCCGATGGATATTGGCACCTCTCATCGGTCTGGGACCCGCTTTGGCCCGCGCCAGATCCGCGCCGAAAGTGCGATGATCCGCCCCTATAATATGTGGACGAAAGTGTCCCCATTTGACACGTTGCAAGTCGCGGATATTGGTGATGTGGCAATTGATACCTTTGATTTGAAAAAATCAGTTCGAATTATCGAAGAAGCCTATGACGAAATCCTTGCCCATGAGGTGATCCCGTTAACATTGGGGGGGGATCATACGTTGAGCTATCCGGTTCTAAAAGCGATGGCCAAAAAACATGGGCCTGTGGGGCTGGTACATGTGGATGCACATGCAGATATAAACGATCTGATGTTTGGCGAAAAAATCGCTCATGGTACGCCGTTTCGTCGAAGCCATGACGAACAACTTCTCGATCCTGCGCGGGTTTGTCAAATCGGTCTACGGGCAACGGGCTATGAAGCCGGCGATTTTGATTGGCCGCGGGAACAAGGCTGGCGCGTCGTTCAAGCAGAGGAGATTTGGTACAAATCCCTTGCGCCTTTGATGGAAGAAGTGCGTGCGCAAATGGGCGATGGTCCGGTTTATTTGACCTTTGATATTGATAGTTTTGATCCCGCTTATGCCCCGGGAACGGGCACAACAGAGCCTGGTGGTTTAACCTCGCATCAAGGAATTGAAATTGTGCGGGGTTTGGCGGGGCTGAACATTGTGGGGTGCGATTTGGTCGAGGTCTCGCCCCCTTATGATCAAAATGGGGCAACCGCCAATTTGGCGGCAAATTTGTTGTTTGAGATGCTCTGTGTTCTGCCGGGCGTGGAAGCCAGAGCCTAGCGAATAATTTCAGACCCGCCCGGACTATTTTGTTTTCGACTTCGAATGTCGTTTTTGTTTTTGGTTTTCTGAGAGACTCAAGCTACCAATTCTTATCAATCTCAAAGAGGTGCGCAGATGAGCGATCTTAGCTCCGTCATTAAACCGCTAGAGGCCGCCCGCGGCTTGCCCAACGAGCATTACGTTGATCAAAAAACATTTGAAGAAGAGCGCGATGCGGTGCTTTTTGCCCATTGGTCGGCGATCGGGTTTGGCAAAGATGTCCCCGAAGAGGGCGATGCCGCACCTGTGGATTTTCTTGGCATGCCGCTGTTGATCCTTCGGGATCATTCTGGGGATGTGCGGGTCTATCAAAATACATGCCGACATCGCGGCATGGTTTTGGTGCAAGAAAAAGGAAATATTCGAGGCACTATCCGATGCCCTTATCACAGCTGGTGTTATGGGTTGGATGGGCGTTTGCGGTCGACCCCACATGTCGGTGGGCCAGGGAATAACGTGCATGAGGGCGTGAAGCGGGATGAATTGGGATTAATTGAAATTCCGTCCTACGTGTTCATGGATGTAGTCTTTGTGAATGTTAGCGGCACGGCCGCACCCTTTGTAGAGGTGAATGCAAAACTGATCGCGCATTGGGGCGAGTTTGATAAGCCGCTTTATTCCAAGGGCGACAGTGAATTCACGTTGAAGGTAAATACCAATTGGAAATTGGCGGTTGAGAATTACTGCGAAAGCTATCACCTGCCTTGGGTGCATCCAGGTCTTAATACGGTTTCAAGACTAGAGGATCACTACCATCTCGAAGAGCGCTTGGCCTATTCGGGGCAAGGTTCCACTGTCTTCCAAAAGCTAGAAGTAGAAGGAAAGATTTTACCGGATTTCGATGATTTGTCTGAGAAATGGGACACGGCAAGTGAGTATATTGCGATCTATCCAAATTGCCTGATGGGGGTTCACAAGGATCATACTTTTGCGATTATTTTGGAACCAAAGGGTTTAGATGAAACCCATGAGCATGTTGCCATTTATTATGCCAAACCAGAGGCAATCGAGGCGGGATGTGATGCGCTTCGCAAAACCAATTCAGAGTTTTGGCATGAAGTGTTTTGCGAAGATATTTTTGTGGTCGAAGGCATGCAAAAGGGCCGGCATGGGCAGTTTTTTGACGGTGGGAAATTCAGCCCCGCCATGGATGGCCCCACACATCTGTTCCATGAATGGGTGGCAACACAAATCAATGATGCGCGGGCAAAAATTGCAGCGGAATGAATGGCTATGAAACAATCGATCGAGAAGTTCGAGCCGCGCGCGAAGACGGAAATTCGGATCGCTTGATGGAAATCTATTTCGAACTTGGCCAAGCGGAGGTGGCGAAGGATGAAAATGCCGCCGCCTTTTTATTGGTGCAGGCGCTGGTCTATGGTCTGGAGGCGGGGCGATCAGAGGCAGACGAGATCCACAGCATCTTGAAGAAGTTGGGTCGCGAAGAATGAAGCGGCGA
>CAZRFT010000026.1:0-3012 GCA_964599255.1 uncultured Neptunicoccus sp.
GAGACCACCTGCAACAGTGTGAACGCCCAAGAGATACTGTATCCAATTGTGTGTAAAAGCGCTGCTCCAAAATCAAAGCGTTCGCCGGTCTGCGCCCGAAACTCGATTCCCACAAGGCGCATGCCCCATGTTGCAGACCCTCCAGAAAGGGTCAGCACGCGGTAGATGAAACCGACCACAAGCATCAGGAACGGAAAAAAGAAAATGCCAGTAAAGGCGGTAAACGGCAGGAGAAATGCACAAAGCACCGCAATCAGAACTGTGTCGATGATCCAGGCAAAGAGACGTTTTGCAGGCACATCTGCGTAAAACGCCGGCTGGGTTTCTGGATCAGGGAGGATATAGCTACGAGCGGTCATTGGTCTTTTCTATGTTTAGGTGAAAATCCGGCCCCTGCAATGAGGGGCCGAAGTTGGGGAGGGAACTATGAGGTTAGTTTACGCGTCTTCGGTTTCCGCTTGCGCGGTTTCCTTCGCTTTGCGCTCACGCTCGTCCATGAACTGATCGAATTCGGATTTGTCCTTGGCTTCGCGCAGACGCTGCAGGAACTCTTCAAAGCTCTTTTGCTCGTCTTCCAGGCGACGGATCATTTCATCGCGATAGCTGTCAAAGGCCGTGTTGCCAGTTGAAGCCATTGTGTACATCCGGCGATGGCCGCAGGATACGGAACGAGATTTGCTGAACATGCGTTTGCTCCAGATCATGTAAAAGAGAAGGGCGAGGCCAACGGGCCAGACAAAGATAAAGCCTAGAACCATCGCGGCGATCCAGGCGCCTTTGCCCTTGCTATCAAGCCAGGCCTCGGCACGAGAAAACCAACCCAGTTGGGAGGTTTGAGGTGTGGCGGTGGCTACAGGTGTCATTTGGGTCTCCGTTTTAAAAGTTGATGTGAATGCCTTTCACATTACAACAGATGGGGAATGCTGGGCTGGGAACAAGGGGTGATGTTAATTTATTTTACTTTATTTTGCTTTGTGTATTTAAGTCAGTCACTTACAGGGTGATAAGATTTTGAATCTTGGTACGTCTGTACGTATGCGTGGTCTTATCAACATGAGTCGCCGCAATAGGCGCGGGCCAGTATACCCAACAGCTAAGCGTCGCTCTTGCGTAAACAATATGCAGAAACGTTTGACAGTTGGACACCCAGCGACGCGCAGGTGTGGGCGCAGGTTGGTTCCGTTGCGTCTTTTAACAGTTTTTCTCTTGAGTGGGATTGCAGCGCAAAAGAAGTCGGATTGTGCAACGAGATCGCCAATCAAAAATATATTTATTTCAGTGGGTTACGAATGACTTGCAACTCAGGGGGCACAAAGCGATATCATATCTGCAATGCGTATAATGATGATTATGTAAATAAAAGACATGCAGTCAGGTATGTAATTCACTACCTTTACGCGCCGCCTGACAAATTTTCCGATACGCACTTTGCTTCTTTCCTAGACCTCATTTGGGCTTCACTGTACATGGAAATCAACGAATGGAGATTTGATGACCTCGCTTCTTGTATTGAACGGCCCAAATTTGAACCTTCTTGGTCAACGTCAGCCAGAAGTCTATGGACGCACGTCTCTTGCAGATATTGACGACATGTGTCGCACGCATGGTGAAACGATTGGCATCGGCATCGAGTGCCTGCAGTCCAATCACGAAGGCGTTTTGATTGATGCCATCCACAACGCCAAAGGTCGTCACGCAGGTATTCTTCTGAACGCCGGAGCTTATACGCATAGCTCAATCGCGCTGATGGATGCGATTGCCTCTGTTGAGATCCCTACGATCGAGCTGCATCTGTCAAATGTGCATGCGCGCGAAGAATTCCGCCATACGTCTTATATCGCGAAATACGCTTTGGGCGTGATTTGTGGATTTGGCAGCCATGGTTACATCCTGGGCATCGACGCGCTGAAGAAACACGTCGAAGGATAAGAGATGCCGATCTCACAGGTTGCTTTCATTGAAAAAATGGTCAATTCGAGTTCGCTCGAAGATCTGTGGCGCCTGCATCTGGAAAAAATGCAGTCTTTTGGTTTCGCTGGTGCGCTCTATGGCTACACCAATTTTCGCTACGAAGATAACCTTGGCGATCCCGAAGATTTCGTCATTCTCAGCAACCACGACCGCGCATATTTGGATCAGTTCTTTGGCAAGCGCATGTTTGCCAAGGCACCGATGGTGCAATGGACGCTGCACAATGATGGCGTTTGTAGCTGGTCTGTGGTGCGCGAGAAGATCGCCAAGAATGAATATTCGCGCGAAGAACTCGAAATCCTTGAGTTTAATCGCTCTTGGGGTATCAGCACCGGCTATACGATCAGCTTCAAATCTTTGTCACCACGTTCCAAAGGTGGGATTGGCCTAACGGGTGGTCCTGATGCGACACAGGCTGACATCGAGTCCATTTGGCAGGAACATGGGTCTCAGATCCTTTTGCTAAACAATATTTTTCACCTCAAAGTCCAGCAGCTGCCCTATCGTTACCCGCAACGCGCCCTCACCGACCGGCAACGCGAAGTTTTGGAATGGGTTAGCGATGGTAAGACGTCGCAAGACATCGCTATGTTGATTGGCCGCACCACTGCGACCGTCGAAAAACACTTGCGTTTGGCGCGCGAAGCACTGGGCGTTCAAACCACCGCCCAAGCTGTGTCCAAAGCCACCTTCTTGAATCAGATTTTCCTTTACGAAGGTTGATTAAAATTTAGGCGCGCGCGTAGTTTTCAGGTTGAAGGATTAAGTATTTCCTATTTTTTGCGAAAATATAACCAAAGGTAAGGGTTTCCCTACTATCGCAAATCAACAAATGTTAATACTTATCAGGTGTTCCGTGAGTGTGGCTTTAGCCTAGGAACTTTTAGGCGCAACCCCAGCAATTTCTGGGCTCTGCGCCTAAAGTCTTTATAAGCAATGGTTTTTTGTAAATTTCAAAACACACCCAGTGATTTTGATGGGGTAAAATAACTAAGCGCCGCGTTAGACATCCCCAACGCGGCGCTCATTTTTTTCAGATAT
>CAZRFT010000027.1:0-5031 GCA_964599255.1 uncultured Neptunicoccus sp.
AGCAATCACAAATATCGTCACACGCGAAGTCGCCGCAGGCGGCGCTGTGACGCTACCTGGATTAGGCAAATTTCAATGCCGGTCGCGTCCAGATCGTATGGTCCGCAATCCCGCAACAGGTGAACAATTTATGAAACCTGCAGATCGGGTGGCCAAAGTCACGATCGCAAAAGCACTGAAAGACGTGATTAACGCATAATTCATAGTCAATGAATGATTTAAAAGGCCGTTTTCCAAAGCGGCCTTTTTTAATTGATGGCGCATTTTTGGGCCCCTAAGGGGTCAAAAGTTCCTTTTCATAAACTTATCCAATTTTACCTTGGTTCTCCCCCTGCTGACCGCGGTGTAGCAAGACATGATCAAGAAGCGTGCAAGCCATCATGGCTTCCCCAACAGGCACCGCGCGAATGCCAACGCAAGGATCATGTCGCCCCTTGGTGACAATCTCCGTTTCGGCACCTGATTTGGTAATTGTCCTGCGCGGTGTCAGGATAGAGCTCGTTGGCTTAACAGCAAATCGCACGACAACATCTTGACCAGTGGAGATCCCACCCAAAATTCCGCCAGCATTATTCGACGAATAGATTGGGCGTCCATTTTCAAATGAAATTTCATCGGCATTTTCTTCACCCGTCAGTGCCGCAGATTGCATGCCTGCACCAATCTCCACGCCTTTGACAGCGTTGATGGACATCATCGCGGTCGCCAAATCAGTATCGAGTTTTGCATATACCGGAGCCCCTAGCCCAGCAGGCGCCCTTTGGGCGACAACTTCGATAACGGCCCCAACTGAATTCCCAGATTTGCGAAGATCATCCAGATAATCAGCCCAATCATTCGCGGCCTCTGAATCTGGGCACCAAAAGGGATTGTCGCCGATGATGCCAAGCTCCATTTTCGTCCGATCGATGTTCCGATCGCCCATCTGAACCATATAGCCAATAATCTTTAATTCAGGCACCAAGTCAGCAAGAACGGCTCGCGCGATCCCGCCCGCAGCTACCCGTGCCGCTGTTTCGCGCGCAGATGAACGACCGCCGCCGCGATAATCGCGGATACCGTATTTTTCCCAGTAGGTGATATCAGCATGGCCTGGCCGAAACTTATCCATAATTTCAGAATAGTCTTTGGAACGTTGATCCGTATTCTCGATCATCAAGCTGATCGGATGACCCGTCGTTTTGCCTTCAAAGACACCCGACAGAATTCGAACTTGATCTGGTTCGCGTCGCTGCGTTGTATATTTGTTTTGCCCCGGTTTGCGAGCATCCAAATATGTTTGGATATCTTTCTCAGATACAGCTACGCCAGAGGGAACCCCATCCACCACAGCACCCAATGCCGGCCCATGGCTTTCGCCCCAGGTCGTCACGGTAAATAATCGTCCAAATGTATTCAGCGCCATGATCTTGAAATCCTGTTTCTGCGGCTCGCTTTAACCCTTCCCTTGCGGGAACGAAAGTCACCCCTTGCCGTTTTTTTTCCAGACGCTATTTTCAGCAACACCTCGGGGGGGCCAGCTGGCCTGAGATGCGCAATTAGGCGCGGACCCGTTGAACCTGAACCGGTTAAAACCGGCGTAGGGAAGGTTCCACCGATCAAGGTCGACCCAACTCCCTTCGCCTGCATGTGAATGGAGTAACAACATGAAAAAAATTCTCTCACTCGCGGCAGGCTTGGCAATGGCCACTGCGATGCCAAGTTACGCGGAAAATAAGCCCGAACTTATCGTTTATACATATGACAGTTTCGTCTCTGATTGGGGTCCCGGCCCGTCTGTCGAGGCAGCGTTTGAAGAAACCTGCGGATGCGATCTTAAACTCGTAGGCGCGGGCGATGGCGCTGCACTTCTCTCTCGCATTCAGCTCGAAGGGGAACGGTCAGAAGCAGATGTCGTTTTGGGGCTAGATACAAATCTTACCGCGCGCGCAGCTGCCACAGATCTCTTCGTGCCACACGGCCTATCCGATCTTGCGCTGGACGTTCCTGTTGACTGGGTGGATACGACATTCCTCCCTTATGACTGGGGTTATTTTGCATTTGTTTATGACAACACAAAATTGACCACGCCACCGACAAGCCTCAAGGCTTTGGCAGAGGCGTCCGATGACCAAATCAAAATAGTAATCCAAGATCCGCGAAGCTCTACACCTGGATTGGGATTGCTGCTTTGGGTCAAGGATGCTTATGGCGATCAAGCGGAAGATATTTGGAAGGGCCTCGCCCCCAAAATCCTGACAGTTACAAGCGGCTGGACAGAGGCTTACGGCATGTTCACGGAAGGTCAGGCCGACATGGTACTGTCTTACACAACGTCTCCTGCCTATCACATCATCGCGGAAGAGGATGAAAGCAAATCTGCGGCTGCCTTTGACGAAGGACATTACATGCAGATCGAGGTGGCGGGGAAATTAAAATCGAGCGATCAACCCGAACTCGCGGATCAATTTTTATCCTTCATGGTCTCTGACGCATTCCAAAATATTATTCCCACGACCAATTGGATGTATCCGGCAAAGACGCCCTCGAGTGGCTTGCCTAAAGGATTTGAAAAACTCATCACGCCCTCAACAAGCTTGCTAATTGATGCAAGCGAGGTCGAAGCGGTACGTGAGGAAGCGCTTGCCGAATGGCTTAGCGTTTTAAGCCAATAGGTTTTTTGCGTCACGGATTTGGGGGCGGGGCAATTGCCCTGCTCCTATTCCTGACTTTGGGCAGCTTTTTGGCTGTCCTATCAAGGGTGGATGCACCAGCGGCATTGTCTTCCTTTGATTTTGCCGCCATCCGTTTCACCCTCTTCCAAGCATTTCTATCGGCGTTTTTTTCCGTGCTACTGGCAATACCACTGGCACGCGTCTTGGCGCGGCGCGTATTCTGGGGGCGCGGTCTTCTTCTGACGATATTGGGCGCTCCGTTCATCTTACCAACAATCGTAGCTGTCTTTGGCCTGCTGGCTATTTGGGGGCCGAATGGATGGGCCTCTTACCTGCTCCTCATGTCTGGGCGAGAGCCCCTCAACATATTTGGCCTTTTGGGGATTGTGCTTGCGCATGTGTTTTTTAACCTTCCGCTTGCGACGCGGCTTTTCTTGCAAGGTTGGCTATCAATCCCAGCTGAGCATTTTCGACTATGCGCTTCACTTGGAATGGAAACTAACCACATCCACAAACACCTAGAACGCCCAATGCTCAAGCAAACGCTGCCGGGCGCGTTCTTGCTGATATTCCTTCTTGCGATGACCAGTTTTGCCATCGCACTGACGCTGGGTGGGGGGCCAAAATCGACAACTATCGAAGTGGCAATTTATCAAGCGCTTCGATTTGATTTTGATCTGTCCAAAACGGCGCTTCTAGCGTGCATTCAGTTCTTGCTAACGCTCTCTTTCGGGATTGTCTTTTTCTTCTTCACCAAACCTGTCAATTTCGGTGGGTCAATGGGCGAGGTTCGAAAACGCTGGGATCTTTCGGCGCGCTGGACCCGGTGGCAAGATACTTGCCTGATCATCCTTGGTGGAATGTTCCTTCTCTCCCCGCTTGCTGCAATATTTTTGCGAGGCTTGCCCGAAATACAAAATTTGCCAGCTCCAATTTGGGAAGCGGCTGGGATATCCTTACTGATCGCGCTCGCCTCAACGGCAATTTGCCTGCTGTTTGCAATGGCAATCAGTCATCTTATCCTAACCTTGGGTGCAGGGTTCAAACATGCGCGCTATATCGAAGTTTTGACCCTTCTAACGATTGCCGCCTCGCCCTTTGTCTTGGGAACCGGACTTTATATTTTGATTTTCCCCTTCGCCTCCCCCTTTGATTTGGCCTTGCCTATCACGGCTGTGGTGAACGCGGTTATGGCCTTGCCCTTTGCGGTTCGGGTGATCTTGCCTGCTTGGGGGAATGCACGAGATAACTATCAAACCCTGCAACATTCTTTGGGGATGCACGGCTGGTCTAGTTTTCGGATCGCTATCTGGCCACAAATCTGCGGCCCCGTCTTATTTGCCGCGGGACTGGCGGCCGCTTTATCCATGGGCGACCTTGGGGTGATCACACTTTTCGCGCTGCCAGATGTTGAAACCCTTCCACTGGCCATGCATCGTTTCATGGGGGCGTATCAATTTGACCTCGCAACCGGTGCGGCACTTTTACTATTGCTTCTCAGCCTTGCTTTGTTCTGGGCTTTCGATCGTGGAGGACGCTATGCAGATCACCTGTGATAAATTGGTTATCCGCTATGACGCGTTCAGCCTTACGGCTGACTTCACCATTCCTACAGGTTCTCGCATTGCGATCTTGGGACCCTCTGGCGGAGGCAAATCAACGCTGCTCTCAACGCTTGCTGGGTTCAAAGAGGTTGAACAGGGTCAGATAATTTTTGGCGAGATGGACGTGACCAATGCGCCACCATCGGAACGGCCCTTGTCGATATTGTTTCAAGAACACAACCTGTTCCCGCATTTAACGGTCGCACAGAATATCGGTCTGGGCTTACGTCCTAACCTGAAACTAACCCAAGAGGATCACCAAAGCGTCCAAAACGTCATAGAAGCCACAGGGTTGAAGGGGAAGGCAGATACGCTTCCCAAGAACCTTTCTGGCGGGCAGCAGCAACGTGCTGCCCTTGCGCGCGCGATGTTACGCGACAAACCTATCCTTTGTTTAGATGAACCCTTCGCCGCCCTTGGCCCCGCACTTCGTCAAGACATGCTAGCGCTTTTGGGCGAGGTGCTTGATCGATCCAATGCGACTGCCCTGATGGTCACACATAATCCAAGTGACGCCTTGGCCTTTGCCGAAAAAACTATTTTGGTTGCCGATGGCGTTGCGCATAAACCAAAGCCTACCAAGGCTTTGTTAAGCAATCCTCCCAAAGCCCTTCGCGATTACTTAGGTTAAAAAAAGGCGCCTCAAAGGGCGCCTTTTTAAATTCTATTGCTCGCGTCTTATTCGTCGCGATGCTTGATACCGTACCAAAGCTTTTTGTTGGTTAGGTATAGCAAGAAAGCAAAGATTGACAGGAAGGCCACAGACATAAAGC
>CAZRFT010000028.1:0-1362 GCA_964599255.1 uncultured Neptunicoccus sp.
AAGAGTGATTATCAGGCCAAAGAGCGACACCATATTCAGTGTCGTGCCAGAAACATACATCAGGCCCACGGCGGCAAACATCGCCACGGGAATGCCAGCGGCGACCCAAAATGCTGTGCGTGCGTTAAGGAACAGAAACAGCAGTCCCACAACCAGAGCGAGGCCCAGTAGTCCGTTGGCATAGAGAAGTCCAAGCCGATCTTGGATTGCTTGTGCGCGGGTGCGGATCAACTCGATCGTGACGCCTTCGGGAAGGGAGGCTTCCATCTCCTTAGCCACGCGCTCCACGGTTCGCTGCATCGTGATCGCATCACCTTGATCAGCGCGGTCCACGCGGATCGAAACTGCCTTTTGTCCCCGTGCGAAATAGCTTCGATTTTCGTCAGGTGCCGTAACAGTTATTTTGGCAACATCCCCTACCAAAAGTTTTGTTCCATCCTCGTTTGATCGGATGACGATGTTGGAAATCTCTGCGCCCGTTTGCTTTGCGACCCCAGAGCGCACCCGAGCGATCCCTCCCAAATCCCCTGCCGGATCGGCGGACGCCTCTTCGCCAATTGCCCCAGCAATATCGCTGAGTGAAAGGTCATTTTGGATGAGTGAGGCTTCGGTCACCTCCACGATAATTTCTGGTGCGCTGATGCCGCGAATGGTAGTGCGGGTCACGCCCTCTCTGAATAATCGTGCGGTGAATTCATCCGCAAAAAGCGCAAGCTGATCGGAAGAGACGGGTCCCGAAATGATTACATCCGTCACGCGGTCACGCCACGCACCGCGTCTGACCGTGGGTTCGTCAACGCCTTCGGGTAAGTTGGTAACGCTATCAACGGCCGCCTGCACTTCGTCGAGCGCGCGCGCCATATCCCAATCGGGCTCAAATTCTAGCCGTAGGTTCGCAACCCCTTCGCGCGAATAAGCGGTAGAGCTTTCAACCCCTTCAACGGCAAGAAGTGCGGGTTCTATTAGGGCCACAATATTTTCGTCCACATCTTCGGGACCTGCCCCATCCCAAGCGACCGAGACGCGAATATTTTCAATGATGGTATCAGGGAAAAATTGGCTTCTGATCTGGGTTGCGGCGGCAAGACCAAAGACCAACATCATAACCAAAAGCAAATTTGCAGCTGTGCGGTGACGCGTGAAATAACTAAGCAACCCGCCCGCGCGATCTGGCAATTTGCGCATCGCCATCGCCTAACCCCCCATTCGGGATTTCAAGCGATCATAGGACGCTTTGGAGAGCTTGCCGCTTGCGATGCGGTCGAGGATTTGTTTTTTCCGATCCTCTGGAATCGGGGCGGCGGTAATGCCCGCGGTGAATCGCTCCTGCTCTTCTGCTGTCAGCTCGACCATCGCCTCTTC
>CAZRFT010000029.1:0-3447 GCA_964599255.1 uncultured Neptunicoccus sp.
TAAGCATCTGAAAGATGCGGCGATGCCCCGCAAAACGCTCTTTCTTGGCCTTCTCTGGCTCTAATCCTTCAGCCACGCGCATCGTGCGCGCCGCCAAAACCCAAGCCACAATCGCGATAAAGACGCCGCCCAACATCTGCCCGATCAACACGCCTTCGGCCCCCCAAAATTGCGCGCCGATATAGACGAAAGGCACCACGCCGATCGTGTTGCGCCCCCAATTGATCCAAGTGGAATAAAACGGATGGCCTAGATTATTAAAACTCGCATTCGACATAAAAATAATGCCGTTGAAAATCCAAGCGAGCGACAGCGGTCCACAGAAAAGGAAGATCAGATCACGCCCTACCCCTTCAATGCCAAACACATCGGCGATTGGATTTCGTAATAAATAAAGCAACCCCACCGCAATCACGACATAGGCCACAATGAAATAGATACTTTCATTATAAGCCGCGCGTACGCGATCAAATTTCTTCGCCCCAAAATTCTGACCAATAATCGGCCCGATCGCACCCGACATTGCAAAAATTAGCGCAAAGGCAATGGGGGTCACGCGCCCAATCACCGCCATGCCTGCCACGGCCCCTTCACCGAATTCGGCCGCCGCGCGTGTGACATAAGCACCCCCTACAGGGGTCGCGATATTGGCAAGAATGGCAGGCCCCGCAATTGCGGCAATCGGTTTAACATCCAGCATCAACGAATTCCAACTCAACCCTGCAAGCCCGCCAAAGCGTTTAAAGATCGGCCATAACGCAACGGCGGCCATGGCAATGCGTGCACAGACCGATGCGTAGGCCGCACCGTCCAGTCCCAGATCAAGGCCAAAGATGAATATCGGATCAAGCACAGCATTGGTGACACCTGCGGCCAATGTCGCCGTAGTTGATAGAAACGCGGCCCCGTGGGAACGCAGGGCAGCACCCGCCACAATCCCCAGCATTAAGATTGGCATTGAGGGAATAATAATCTGCAAGTAGCTCACCGCGAAATCTGCCGCCTCTCCTGAGGCACCAATAAGCCCAACAAGCGCGCGCAAATTGAACCAAACTAACGCGGCCAGCGCGACAGCGAATATAAATCCCAAAATCATGACATGGGTCAGATATTCGCGGGCGCGTTCCTCATTCCCTTCACCCAAAGAACGCGCAATCAACGACCCTGCGGCAATCGACAGCCCAATTCCCGCAGATGTTGTGAAAAATAAAATTGATCCAGCAAAACCAACAGCCGCTGCCAATTGCGCGTTACCCAGCATCGAGATGAAAAGCATGTCGATCAAATCGACAACAAACAGCAAAATGAACCCAAGCGACGAAGTCACCGACATCACAGTGATATGTCTAAGTAGCGATCCTTCTAGGAATTTTGCCTGTTCAGCCATGCTCACAGTTTGAGAAGAAATTCAGCCTACTTCAAGCTCCGAATGGCTGAGAAGCAAAACGAAGTACCCAACTTATGCTCGAATGCGCCTCTATAGTCCAAATGACTAGGGTCGCAGTATCTCGTCTCAAAATAAATTCGTCTGGGGCGCGCGCAATCGGCGCCCCAGACATTGTTCCTTAGTCAACAGTTTTGGTCGCTTCAGCGAGCAGTTTTTCGGTGCGCGCGTCTTCCAATTTGTTGTGAAGGCGACCGCTTTCTTCGACATCGCGAATGGCCTTGGTAATCCCAGCAGTCGAGCTGACCAGCATAATCGCTGACATGGCGTAAAACCCTTTGGCGGCAAAACTCGCTTCAAGGAAGTAGATCCCACCCCCCATCATCGCAGCAGCAATACCAAATTGGGCGTAAGTAAAAAGCGTCCATGCTTGTGACGGTTTGTTCATCAAATTGTCCATTTTATTATCCTCTCAAAATTGAACGTGTTGGTTGGTTTTTGCTCAGCCGCGATCAAGCGGCTGACTTCTTAGATTTCTTCGACAGACGGGCCAGAACATCCTCTGCTGACGTTTTGGTTTTCTCGCCAATACCGGCAGCAGCCATGCGTTCGATCATGTCTTCAGAATTTGCTGTGACCGACAGCTCTGCCAATGCCGCCATTGCGGCATCTGAATGGGCTTGTTGCTCTTGTAGCCGTTCCAACGTCTCTTTAGCTGCCGCCAATCCATTGGTGTCTGGGCTAACAATTTTGCCTTTGATCTTCGTTGTTCGATGATTGGCCTCGGCCAAACGTTGGCCGCGTTTTAATTCTGCAAGCAAGGCTTCTGATTGGGACAGGTCATTGCGTAGGCGTTTGATTTGCGCGCCGTAAGTTTCAATCGTTTTCTCTGTCGCGTTCCGTTCGGCCTCCAGCTCGGCAATCGATGTTGCCCCTTCCAGCGCCAAATCATCCGCACCTTTGGCAACCGCTTCGGTAACTCGTTTTTCAAGATCGGCGATTTTTTCGTTGATCGTTTCAAGCGACGCTTTTTCGCGTTCGGAATGGGCCATGATAATCGCTACGGATTTTCGCGATTTTTCGACAATTCTGGCCGCGTCTCGCATTTGCTGACGCAGAAGCGGAACCGCATTAGCATCCAAAAATGTCTGTGCCACATCTTCTGAACGTCCGCGGACCAATGTGATTAGCTTAGTGAACATCTCTTTCTCCTAAATCAATTATTGAACGTTGTTCATGAATTGGACATAGCAATTCATGAACGTCGTTCTAGAAATAATATGAACGATGTTCAAATAATGTAAAAAAGAGTGATTTATTTCACGTTTTCGACGATGAAACCAATCATATCGTGCATTTGATCTTCAGACACGGCCGATAAACGCGCATCCAACCCTAGGGAAACAATGCCATGCACGGCTGAAAACAGCGCGCGACTACGCGCATCAATATCCTCTGGCGGCAAACTGGGGTAAATTTCCTTCACCGGCCCCCCGATCAATTGCAACAAACCCGCAACGCTATTTCGATAGAGTTCGGGTAAATCGCTGTCCCTGCTCATCTCAATATCAAACAGCGCCTTCCAGCGGTTTCGATTTTCCATCGCAAAATCTAGATAGGTGCGCGCCATGATTAGCAGTCGTGCATGGGGCGTCTCTGGCTCTTCTTCTAAAATGGCCCGTGCGACACGCCGCGCCAATTGTTCAAAGGATTCCAAATTCACCGCCATAAACAGCCCGTTAAGGTCTGGAAAGGCGGAATAGATCGAGCCCAGCGCAATATCCGCCTCTGTCGCGACACTGCGTGCAGTCACAGCGGCCAAGCCATTGGCTGCAATCTGACGCCCGGCCGTTTCAATCAGCTTGGCTTCAAGATTTTTGCGGCGTTCCGCTCGTGTGACCATCAAAGGCTCCCTATCTGAACACTGTTCATATCAAATTCAAATGTGAAAGAAAGGTAAAGATTTCTACGCGGAATATTTTGTGGAATCTTTATCTTCCAAAAATTTACCTACCCCCCATTTTACCCACACCCCCGCGTGCACCCCCGTATCCACCCCCGTG
>CAZRFT010000030.1:0-8143 GCA_964599255.1 uncultured Neptunicoccus sp.
CTAATCCTTGTCATGAAAGAAATCATAAACTGTTTGTGCCATTCGATCAGATAACCCATCGACCGCTTTTAAATCTTTCAGTGATGCCCGCGATGCGGCCTTGGCGGATCCAAAATGAGTCATGATTGCACGCTTTCGACCGGCTCCGATGCCTGCGATTTCGTCCAATGGGTTTGCATGAATCGACTTGGCGCGTTTCGCGCGATGCGTTGAAATTGCGAAGCGATGCGCCTCGTCCCGAAGCCGCTGAATAAAATAGAGAACAGGGTCGTTTCGTTTTAGGGCAAAGACCGACTTTTGGGGGCGGTAAAACTCTTCTTTCCCTTGATCCCGATCAAGACCTTTTGCCACACCAATAAAGGGCACGTCGGTGACCCCAAGGTCATCCATAATTTCAGCAACAGCGCTCACCTGACCTGCGCCCCCATCAATAAGCAGAAGATCCGGCCAGTTCCCAGATTGTCTATCTGGATCCTCTTTCAAAAGACGCTCGAACCGCCGCCTCAATACCTCTTTCATCATCCCAAAATCATCGCCAGGTGTTAGCTCTTCGGATTTGATGTTGAACTTGCGATAGGCTGATTTCATCAAACCCTCTGGCCCACTCACGATCATTGCACCCACAGCATGGGCACCTTGGATATGTGAGTTGTCATAAACCTCTACGCGCTCTGGCATCGCATCAAGATCGAAAGCCTCTGCCATCCCATTTAACAGCTTCACTTGCGTCGCACTTTCAGAAAGTTTACGCGCCAGCGCCTCTCGTGCATTTCGTTCTGCCGCCTTTATCAACTCCAACTTTTCGCCGCGTTTGGGATGCAAGAATTCAACTTTCCCTTCCCGCTTTGCCTCTAGGGCTTCCATAAGCAAATCAGCATTGGATACATCATGGCTTAGGATCAGTTGTTTAGGGGGTGTTTTGTTGTCGTAAAATTGCGCGATGAATCCTTCGAGAATTTCGGCCGCTTCTGCACCCGATCCTGTACGCGGGAAGAAAGCGCGGTTTCCCCAGTTTTGATGGGCGCGAATAAAGAAAACTTGAATACAGGCTTGATCACCATCGACATGAAGCGCCAAGATATCAGCCTCGCCCACAGTTTGCGGATTGATGCCCTGACTTCCCTGAACATGCGTTAAGGCTCGAATGCGATCACGCAAAGCAGCTGCACGTTCGAATTCCATCGCATTGCTTGCCGCTTGCATGTCTTGGGCGAGTTTTTCCTGAATGCCCGTGTTCTTTCCCTTTAAGAAATCACGCGCGTCATCGACCAATTTAGCATAATCCGCCTCGCTGATCTTACCCACACAAGGGGCCGCACAGCGATGAATCTGATGCTGAAGGCAGGGTCGTGACCGCGTTGCAAAATTGCTGTCCGTGCAGTTGCGCAATAGAAAAATTTTTTGAAGTTGGTTGAGCGTGCGATTGACAGAACCCGCAGAGGCGAAGGGGCCATAATATTCGTTTTTCTTTGCCTTCTTTCCACGATGCTTTGTGACCAGCGGGAAAGCATGACCAGTTATGACGATATTGGGAAAGCTTTTGTCGTCGCGTAATAACACGTTGAAGCGCGGCTTCAGCTGTTTGATGAGGTTCTGTTCAAGGAGAAGCGCTTCGGTCTCTGTCTCGGTCGTGATGAACATCATAGACCGAGTGGCGGAAATCATCCGCCCAATCCGCGCGGAATGCCCGGTTTGGGTTGCGTAGTTCGTCACACGGTTCCTCAAGTTTCGCGCCTTACCGACATAAAGCACAGCGCCCTTTTCATCGAGCATGCGGTAAACACCTGGGCTCGATGGCAGTGTTCGAAGGTAATCACGAATGATCTCGTGACCGGCTTTCGCGCTATCTGTCTGATTTGACGTCATAAATTCTATTTGCCACCGATTGCGCCGAGTTGCATCTTGAAAATTACCCTTTTATTTAGGTGAATTATCCTGTGGATAACTTTGCGGATAACTTTCCATTGTGGACCAAAAGGCTAGGTTTTTGTGAAAATTGAGAAAATATTGCACTTCATTACGTCCTGTAACTTATTGTAATCGCTCATTTTTATCTGACAGAATTTGCAACACATTGAAAACATTGAAGAAATGTTAATGAGCTAAAGACTCTGTGAGTCGGTGGACAAAATTCTCAAAATACAAGCCTAAAATTAGTGCGGTTTTACACTAGCTTAGTCCTAATTTTGGATATCAGGCGTGCGCCAACCCAGATGCTGGCCACCATCTACGCAAATCAGCTGACCTGTCACGGATTTAGCAGAAAGAAGATACAGCATCGCCTCGACGATATCTTCGGGATCAGAGCCGCGTTCAAGGATGGTGTTTGCACGTTGGTGATTGAAATGGGCGTCCGACTGACGTGTGGCGCGGATCGTTGGTCCGGGTCCTATGGCATTCACGCGAATATCCGGTGCAAGCGCCTGTGCCGTCGTTTGGGTCATCGCCCACACACCATGCTTTGACAATGAATACGTCATAAAGGCAGGGGTTAATTTGCGGATGCGTTGATCCAGCATATTGATGATCGCGGCATTGGCGATGCGTGAACCCAAATCGCCCGAAGCTTTTGGCGCCTGCTTGCTGAAATCTTGGGTCAGGATAAATGCAGCTTGAAAATTAGCCTGCATATGGAGATCCCAATTTTCATCGCTCGCATCTTCGATGGTGTCATATTCAAAAGCCGAAGCGTTGTTGATCAGAATATCAAGCGGCCCACCTAGTTTATCAGATGCACTTGCAACAAGTTCCCGCGTTGCGCTCTTCGAGCGCAAATCGGCCTGCAGGGCCACAGCGCGGGCGCCGCGACTGGCGATATCACCACATGTCGCGCGGGCCTTCGCCTCACTGCCATTGTAATGGACAGCGATATCGATCCCTTGATCCGCCAGCGCCAGCGCCATTGCGCGTCCTAGTCGATCAGCCGCTCCGGTAATCAATGCACGTTTGAATTTCATGGACTTAGCCTAGCAGGAAAATCACATAAGCAACATAGAGACCTACAAAAACGAGACCCCAAACGCGTCCCATAGGTTTGTGCCAAATTACAAAGGGGAAGAGGATCGCGCTGGACGCTAACATAACCCAAAAATCAACATGGAAAAATTCTTTGGGAACCGGCACAGGTGCGACCAAAGAGGTGACGCCAATGATGGCTAAAAGATTGAAAATATTGGAGCCCAGAACATTCCCAAACGCCACATCGCCTTGTTTTCGGAAACCCGCGGCAACCGTTGTTGCGAGTTCAGGTAAACTTGTCCCCAGGGCAACAAGCGTCAATCCAATAATCGCTTCGGGCACACCAAAGCTCTCTGCAATCTCGCTTGCACCTTCAACTAAGAATGCAGCACCAATTGGCAAGACAATGATTCCAATGGCAAGAAAAGCAGCCAGTTTCCAACCAGGCAACTCTTCGTCCTCTACTTCTTCCTCGAATTCTTCGCGAAGCTCTTTGTCATTTGAAGCAGTGATAAAGCTATAATATAGAATTGCAGCCAATAACGCCAAAAGCACCACACCCTGCCACCAAAGGAATGGCTGCGTCATGGCCAGGGCGAGGAACGCAATCGTGGCACCCATCATCAGATAGAAATTCAAACTACAGCCTTTCGATTGCGCGGCCAGACCAGTCAAGACGGCGGGTACGCCTAGAACAAGGAGGACGTTCGCGGTATTGGACCCAACAACATTACCGATCGCAAGCTCGGGAATGCCATCTAATGCAGATTTTATACCAATTAGCATTTCAGGTGCAGAGGTACCAAAGGCAACTACTGTCAAACTTACAATGAGCGCTGAAATGCCCAAGCGCGAGGCAAGTGCGACTGCGCCGCGCACCAAAATGTCCCCACCAATCCCTAGTGCAACCAAGCCGCCAATGACATAAAGCCACGCTTCCATCCTGCCTTACCCCTTATCTGTGCAACGACAGGACACCCCGTCAAATTTATGCGCTCCACATTTGGAACATTTCTCGACTTGTTTGATGCCCCCGCGTTTAAAGATTTCAGGCATACGCAGCCGACCCATAATTGCCATGACGGCAATGAAAATCAAAAAGAGAAGGACAACCTTAGACATCTATCTACAACCCGTAACGTGCCCACATCGCACGCTCTTCGACAGAACCGATTAAGCTGTCGATCAAAGAGCCACCAAAGCGAGAGAACAGACCTCGTTTCACCCCATGTTTTGCAAATCGGACATTATCGCCAAACCGATCTTTCATCATTGGGACAAGATGGCCAATGCCGTCAGCCAACCCTACCTCTACGCCTTTGGCGCCCACCCAAATATCACCTGTGAATAGATCTAGATCGGCGAGCTTGCCGCCACGCGCCGTTTTCACATGATCAATGAATGCATCATGAATTTGGGTTTGAAGTGCTTTGATCTTCTTTACATTCGCGGGTGTTTCTGGACGGAATGGATCTGCAAAGGATTTGTTTTTCCCCGCGGTATGAACGCGCCGCTCAATCCCTTGCTTTTCCATCAGGCCTGTGAACCCAAAAGAGGCCATGATAACGCCGATCGACCCAATGATTGAGCTTTGATCAACATAGATTTCATCTGCTGCACAAGCCAGCCAATAACCACCAGAAGCGGCCACATCTTCACAAAAGGCATAAACGGGCGTCTCTGTTTCCGCCGACAACCGTTTTATCCGTGCGGCAATCAGTGAGCTTTGAACGGGGCTACCACCTGGTGAATTGATAACCAATGCCACGGCCTTGGGCTTTCCCTTGCGAAAAGCCTTTTCAATAACAGGGGCAAGATCTGCATCATTCAGGCCCTTGGACCCCATACGACCAGAGCCACCAATCACACCATTTAGTTGGATAACGGAGACGAGCGGTTTCTTTGAAAAGCGAGACGGAAAAAATTTCATGACAGACACTTAGTGCTCTTTATATCGCGCGGCAAGGGGAGGAACGGAGTTCATTTTCTGGATTTTTTACAGGCTCAAAGAATGGCGCGTAACTTGTCCATTGCACGCAAAATGTTCTCTTCTGAATTTGCATATGAAAACCGCACAAATCCTTCACCGTGCGCTCCGAAAGAGGTTCCCGAAATGCTTGCCACACCAGCCTCTTCTAGAAAACGATCCTGCGCCTGATTAGATGACATGCCTGTGCCTTCGACATTTGCAAAGGCATAGAACGCGCCCGCAGGCTCGTTGCACCGAATGCCGGGCAAACTATTAAGCGCCTCTTCGATAAGCTTTCGGCGACGATCGAATGCATCCATCATTTTTTCAACCGCGTCTTGAGGACCTTCCAGCGCAACCATGCCAGCCATCTGCACAGCTGTATTCACGCAAGAATGAGAATTTATGCAAAGCCTCTTTGCGGTTTCGACGCAAGTATCTGGCCAAACTGCGTATCCCAGCCGGCATCCCGTCATGGCATAGGTTTTCGACCAGCCGTCCAAAAGAATAACGCGATCTTTGATCTCTGGGTATTGAAGCAAAGAAATATGTTGCCGCCCGTCATAGAGCATATTTGAATAAATTTCGTCTGACAAAATGGCGACTTGAGGATGTTTGGACAAGCCCGCGACCAGCTTATCGAACTCCGCTTTGGGCGTAACACCCCCTGTAGGATTTGCAGGGCTGTTTAGTATGATCAACGTCGTGCGATCAGTGATCCGGTTCAAAATCTCTTCGGCAGAAAAAGCGAAGTTGTTTTCCTCTAGTAGGGGAACAGGTATCGGCGTTGCGCCTGAATATTTGATAACGGATTCGTAAATGGGAAAGGCTGGGTTGGGATAAATTATTTCTGCGCCCTCTTGGCCGAACATCAAAGCGGCAAAGAACATCGTTGGCTTGCCGCCCGGCACGATGATGACATTTTCTGGATTGACTGTGACGCTATGGCGCCTGTTCAAATCCCGGGCCACAGCTTCGCGCAATGCTGGCATCCCATTGGCCGGCGCATACCCATGATGCCCATCCTTCAGCGCCTGAATTGCCTCGTCCACAATATGACCAGGCGTTTCAAAGTCGGGCTGACCAATTCCAAGATTAATGATTTCATGACCGTCGTTCGCAAGTTTCTGCGCGCGCGCAAGGACATCAAATGCGGACTCCGTGCCGAGGTTTGAGTTTCGATTGGAAAAGTGAAGCATTTTACCCTGTTATGCCCAAACTGAAGTGTCGGCCCTATAGAACAACGCGCATCGGTTGATGTCTAGGCACTGACGTAGAAAACTAAGGTTTGGGAAGTTGGTTGCGGGGGTAGGATTTGAACCTACGACCTTCAGGTTATGAGCCTGACGAGCTACCGGGCTGCTCCACCCCGCGACAAGGTGAGCTTGGGATGTAGTCGCCTTCCACACGCAGTTCAACCTCAAAATGACGAAATCCTGCACAAAAAATTAAACTGATAACCATTTCCTCATCTTTCTACGGCAATTCCGAGGGTCAGAACGATAATGGCGGCCAATGACTCTCTTCTTCATGCACATTACTAAAACCGCTGGCGGGACGATCAAATCGATGTTTCGCGATTGTGGCGTGCCGGTGCAATTCCACTACCCAGGCGAGGCGGGGTTTCATCCACAATTCGGATATAGTTTTGCCACCCCAATTCTATACGGCCACTATATCTATGGTGCGCATGACCGTATGGGTTTGGCGCCAAATTACGCCTGTTTTCTACGTGATCCCATCGCACGGGCGCTTTCGCATTTCCATCATCTTCATAATGTGGACAAAAGCCATCTGGGCGATCTTGCACGCCAACACAAAACCATCGAAGCCTATGCTGATCAGGCACGCCATTGGGAGATGGATAATTTCCAAACTCGTGTCATCTCTGGTGTTGGGAACGACGTTAAATTCAGACAAATGACCCATGCCCATCTGCGTCTGGCGATGGAAAACCTGGATGCGCATTTTCGCTACATTGGCATCTTTGAGGACTTGAAGGGCTCGCTTTCCAGACTTCAAGGCTTCGTGCCAGAACTAGCCGATAAGCTGCCCCATGTGAACAAGGGGAAGTATGAACGCAAAATTGCCGATGGCACGCTGGACAAGCTTTGCGATCTCCATCGCTTTGATCTGATCCTTTATGACTACGCCTGTGAACTGGCGAAAACTAAGCGATCTCGAGCTGCGAAAGTCGCTTGGCAAAAAGCCAGCTAAGCGCAACCATTACTGCTGCCACAGATAGGGTGAGCGTCAGTCCCCCCACTTGATAACTCAAACCAGACAGAAGCGTGCCTAGCAAGCGTCCTGCCGCATTTGCCATGTAGTAAAACCCGACATCCATGGTGACATCTTTAGATTTCGAAAGCGCCAAAACCAAATAAGAATGTAGCGAAGAGTTTACCGCAAAAACCGCGCCAAATACCAAAAGCCCTAAAATCAGCAAAGTAGTAAAGTGCCATCCCGACCCAGAAAGGCTTGCGCCAACAAGTCCAAGCATGATGATAAATAACCATCCAGCCCAGCGAACAGCCAAGCGGCGCATCGCTGGCAGATCATGTGTCGCGCCCAGAAATTTCGGTGCGCTCGCTTGCACAGCCCCATAAAGGATGATCCAGATGGCCATAAATCCACCGGTTAAGAAAAACGCCTCTCGGTTTCCGGCCGCTGATCCATCCGACAGAAGGGAGGTGAAATATATCGGCAAGCCAACAACGAACCAAACGTCCCGTGCGCCAAATAAAAACACGCGCGCGGCTGACAACCAATTAATGGCTGGCTGTCTTGAAAACACCTGTGAAAACTTCACGCCTTGCCGTCCCGCAGGCAGACCACTTGGCATAAACACCAGGATCGCAAGCAGAACCGCGACCAAAAACCCAGCCATCCCCCAAAGCGTAGGTATAAAGCCAAAAACCGCCAACGCACCGGCACCCAAAAAGAAGCCCAATCCTTTGACAGCATTTTTGGATCCGGTCAGCAGCGCCACCCATTTGAAAAGACCACCACCTGACTTGGGCACAAGAAGCTTAACCGCGGATTTTGAACTCATCTTGGTTAAGTCTTTGGCAACACCAGCTGCACCTTGCACCATCATGACAAAGGCAACGCTTGCGGCAATGCTCCAAGCGGGTTCTAAAAAGGTCAACGCAACATGGGCCGCGATCTGGACGCTTAATCCCAAATAAAGCGTGCGCGTCAGCCCAAACCGTGCGG
>CAZRFT010000031.1:0-6117 GCA_964599255.1 uncultured Neptunicoccus sp.
CTCTACGGGGGATATGCTGCGGGCTGCACGCAGCTCTGGGACCGAGATGGGCAAAAAAGTTGCCGCGATTATGGATGCGGGTCACCTTGTGACTGACGAGATTGTCATCGGCTTAATCGAAGAGCAGCTTGAGAACCATCCTGATGGGACTGGGTTTATCTTTGATGGTTTTCCACGTACTTTGGGCCAGGCAGACGCTTTGGCAGATCTTTTGGCGTCCAAAGGCTGCACACTTGATAAAGTCATCGAGCTTCGCGTGAATGACGAGGTTTTGGTCGAGCGTATTCTTAACCGCGCCAAAGAGGCGGTTGCCGCAGGCGGGAAAGCCCGGGCGGACGATAACGAAGAAAGCCTAAAGACCCGTTTGATGGCCTATTACAAAGATACAGCCCCATTGATTGGCTATTATTATGCCAAGGATATGCTGACCCAAGTGGATGGTCTATTGAGCATCGAAGAGGTCGCAGGCCTCGTTGCAGAGGTTTTGGACGCGTAAAGCGCGTCCAAATCGAGGGGCGAAGGTGGGCTTGCCCGCCTGAGACCCTCGATCCCATCGCGAGGCCGAAGGCCGCGCAACCCCTTTTTTACTTGACGAAAACCTAAACGATCCCTAAAGGGCGGCATCTCGCTTAAATTTAACCATTTGGGCGTTTTGTGGCGATTCGCCACTCAACGAATAAACGGGATTTGCAGGGTGCAAAAACCGGTTGTGAAAACAGGTTCTGGGGTTACGGAACCGCAACGAAAAGGAGCCCATCCGTGGCACGTATTGCTGGCGTTAACTTGCCGACACATAAGCGCGTACCAATCGCGTTAACTTATATCACTGGAATTGGACATACTTCTGCAAAAAGCATTTGCGAAGCTGTCAATATCGACACAAGCCGTCGCCTGAACGAATTGTCAGACGCCGAAGTTGTGGCGATCCGCGAACATATCGATGCAAACTACGAGGTAGAAGGCGATCTTCGCCGCGAAGTTTCCATGAACATCAAACGCATGATGGATCTTGGTTCTTACCGTGGTCTTCGTCATCGCCGTGGTTTGCCTGTGCGTGGTCAGCGCACCTCTACCAACGCGCGTACGCGCAAAGGCCCAGCGGTCGCAATCGCTGGCAAGAAGAAGTAAGGGGGGTCTGAACTATGGCACGTGAAGCACGCATGAAGCGCAAGGACCGCAAAAACATCACAGCTGGTGTTGCGCATGTAAATTCGTCATTTAACAACACCAAAATCTTGATCGCTGATGCACAAGGCAACGCAATTGCGTGGTCATCTGCAGGCACGATGGGTTTCAAAGGCTCTCGTAAATCGACACCTTATGCAGCTCAGATCGCTGCAGAAGATGCCGGCAAGAAAGCACAAGAACATGGTGTTAAAACGCTAGAAGTAGAAGTGCAGGGACCTGGTTCAGGTCGTGAAAGCGCACTTCGCGCTTTGGCTGCGATCGGTTTCACCATCACATCAATCCGTGACGTGACCCCAATTGCCCATAATGGCTGCCGCCCGCCAAAGCGTCGTCGCGTTTAATCCTGACGATACGATATTTTTAACCTCGAGCGTAGGCGGGTTGCAGGATCCATAACCCGCTTGCAAGAATGGAGGCCCATATGATCCATAAAAATTGGCAAGAGCTTATTAAGCCCACGCAACTAGATATTAAACCAGGCGCAGATCCCTTGCGCATGGCGACTGTTACTGCCGAACCACTAGAGCGTGGCTTTGGTCTTACTTTGGGCAACGCCCTTCGCCGCGTTCTGCTTTCATCTTTGCAGGGTGCAGCGATCACATCTGTACAAATCGACAATGTCCTACACGAGTTTTCATCTGTGAAAGGTGTTCGTGAAGATGTCACAGATATCGTTTTGAACCTCAAAGGCATTGCGCTTTCTATGGAAGCAGAAGGCCCAAAGCGGATTTCAGTTTCTGCGCAAGGTCCAGCGGTTGTCACAGCAGGTGATATTGCGGAAACAGCAGATATCGAAATCCTGAACAAAGAACATGTCATTTGCCACCTTGATGATGGCGCAAGCCTCTTCATGGAAATGACTGTTGAAATGGGCAAAGGCTATGTTGCGGGCGATCAAAACCGTCCAGAAGATGCACCCATTGGTTTGATCCCAATCGACGCGCTCTTCTCACCGATTAAGAAAGTTTCTTATGACGTGCAGCCGACGCGTGAAGGTCAGGTTTTGGATTATGACAAACTGACGATGAAAATCGAAACAGACGGCTCTATCAGCCCAGAAGATGCAATCGCCTTTGCGGCGCGCATCATTCAGGACCAGCTTTCTGTGTTTGTGAATTTCGACGAGCCAGAGGCCGCAGTTGCCCAACAGGAAGAAGACGAGTTGGAATTCAACCCACTTCTTCTCAAGAAAGTGGACGAGTTGGAATTGTCTGTTCGATCAGCAAACTGCCTGAAGAACGACAATATCGTTTATATTGGTGATCTGATCCAAAAGACCGAAGCAGAGATGCTTCGTACGCCAAATTTCGGTCGCAAATCTTTGAATGAGATCAAAGAAGTGCTGACAGTTATGGGTCTGCATTTGGGTATGGACATCACAGAATGGCCGCCTGAAAATATCGAAGAGCTGGCGAAGAAATTCGAAGACCAGTTCTAAAAGTTTAGCGGGTGCTTCGGCGCCCGCGACCCTACAAATGCCCGCAACTGGCGGGGACCAACTGGGCAATCACGCCCCAAGGAGAGCGGCAATAAAAAGCCAAGCCGCCCGGACAAAGTAGAAAGTAAAAGGATAGACCAATGCGTCACGCAAGAGGATATCGCCGGCTAAACCGCACGCATGAGCACCGTAAGGCGCTTTTTGCGAATATGGCCGGCTCGCTCATCGAACATGAGCAGATCAAAACAACATTGCCAAAAGCCAAAGAGCTTCGCCCGATCATTGAAAAAATGATCACTTTGGCGAAACGTGGCGATTTGCACGCACGCCGTCAGGCAGCCGCGAAATTGAAGCAAGACAAACATGTATCAAAGCTTTTTGAAGTTTTGGGCCCACGCTACAAAGAGCGTCAAGGTGGCTACGTGCGTGTTTTGAAAGCGGGCTTCCGTTATGGTGATATGGCGCCAATGGCGATCATTGAATTTGTTGATCGGGATCCAGCGGCAAAAGGTGCAGAAGACAAAGCACGTATTGCCGAAGAAGAAGCAGAAGCACCAGTAGAATAAGGCGTTTTTTAAAAAGACGTTACGAAGGGGCGCCTTGGGCGCCCTTTTTTATGGGTATTTAGCTAGAAAAATTTCGAAAACCCATTAAGTTAGAGGAATATGGGTGACTGTGAGGTTGAAAAAAATCAATCCTCCAACGTTTGCATTTGGCAAAGTTAGGGCGGACTAACTATGTGCAATCCACGGTTAACCCGCGCAAAATTTTATTGACTACAGCAAGGGAGCCTAGTCTAAAGAACATGTCCAAAAAGATAGGTCTGGATATCGAATTTGATAAGTTAGGAGAACTTGCGCCATTGGGGTTCGGGCTGGGATTACACATCCGGTTCGCGTCGCCCCTGATCTCTTTATATACTTGGTCGGCGGACTGGCAGGAACGCTACACAAACCAAGTTTATGTTCTAAGGGATCCCATGATTGCATGGGCATTTGCTAAAAAAGGAATCTGCCGTTGGAGCGAATGCCCCCTACCTGATCCATTCGGTGTCATTGATGAGGCCAGAAGCTATGGTTTGAAATACGGAGCTACCATTGCTTGTGGGCCGTTATCTTCGAGGACAATTGCCGGAGTTGCGCGCGGTGATCGGGAATTTCAGGACAAGGAATTGGAGCGGGTACAAGTTCTTGTGCAAGAACTGCATGAAAAGACGGAACCACCAGAACGCTTGACGAAAGCTCAAAAGCAAGCGCTGTCAATGGTGGCAGATGGCATGCGGTACTCTGCGGCAGCTAAGAAACTGGGGATATCAGAGAGTGCATTCAAACTCCGGCTATCCTCTGCGCGGACGAAGCTGATGGCGCGAACCACAGCCGAAGCCATTCAGAGGGCCAAAGACTACAAACTTATGTAGTGGGTGCCCGCGAGTAAATTGCAAAGAATATTCATTGGTCACTCATTACCATACTCAGGAGTGAACAATGCAAACAACGACACTATCAATAAACAATATTCATCTTCACGGAGAGCTTTTTACGAATGTTCTGCGTGCACGTCATGAAAGTTTCATCGTCGAACGGCGCTGGGATTTGCCAGAAACCGACGGGATGGAATTTGATCAATATGACACACCCGAAAGCCGTTGGATCGCGGTCCATGAAGGGGGACAGGTATTGGGTGGCTTTCGCCTAACGCCAACCACCGCGAAATGCGGCATCTATTCGTATATGATCCGTGATGCACAGCGCGGTATTTTGGGAAGCGATATTCCACAAGACCTTCTCTATGAGGATGCACCCGTGCTGCCACATTTCTTCGAATTATCGCGGTTCTTTAAGGCAAGTCATTTAAGCACCAGTGCGCGTATCCAAGTGCAAAAGAAATTGGTCCATGCCTTGATTGAAACCCGCGATACGATGGGGGTTAGATCGATCATTGGTTTGGGGTCGCCCAAATGGGCCAGATGGATGCCGCGTTTTGGATTGACGATTGAACATCCAGGACCAGAGGTGCTGATTAGTGGAACCGTGAACCGTGTAAATGTGACTCATTTGCCAGGCGCTTATCACTAGGCCTTGGCAAATGACACGTCGGCAGACAATATCAGATCCATGGCGGATCTGTTCGATCAAATTGGAAAAACAGACGAGACCAGAGGCCCCCGGCCTCTGGCCGATCGATGTCGGCCGCAAAGTTTGGACGAAATTATCGGACAAAAATCTCTTATCGGACCCAATGGTTCCTTGCGGGTCATGCTGGAGGCAGGGAATTTACCCTCGATCATCTTTTGGGGACCGCCGGGTGTGGGCAAAACGACTTTGGCGCGATTATTGGCAGACGAGGTCGATCTGCACTTTGAACAGATCAGCGCGATTTTCACAGGTGTTGCGGATCTAAAAAAAATATTTGAGGCTGCAAAAATGCGCCACGCCAATGGCAAAGGCACACTTTTGTTTGTCGATGAAATTCATCGCTTTAACAAATCCCAACAAGATGGATTTTTACCCCATATGGAAGATGGGACGATAGTGCTTGTTGGAGCGACAACTGAGAATCCGAGTTTTGAGTTGAACGCGGCCCTTTTATCGCGGGCGCAAGTTCTGGTTCTGGAACGCTTTGAACTTTCTGATTTAGAGCTATTGGCTCAGCGTGCAGAAAAGGCTGTTGGTCAAAAGCTCCCCCTTGATGCTGAAGCGCGCGAATCCTTGTTGGAAATGGCTGATGGGGATGGGCGTGCGCTGTTGAACCTAATCGAGCAAGTGCTTGCATGGAAAGTAAAGAAGCTTGATGCCAAAGAGCTTGCCAACCGATTGTCAAAACGTGCCGCAGTCTATGATAAATCGGGCGAGGCGCATTACAATCTGATCTCTGCCCTTCATAAATCGGTGCGCGGATCTGATCCTGATGCCGCGCTTTATTGGTTTGCGCGTATGCTAGAAGGGGGCGAAGATCCCCGCTTTTTGGCGCGCCGGATCACGCGCATGGCGGTTGAAGATATTGGGCTGGCTGATCCCCGCGCACAAACGCTTTGTATTGATGCGTGGAATACTTATGAGCGATTGGGTTCCCCCGAAGGAGAGCTCGCCATTGCCAATGCGCTGATTTATCTGGCTTTGGCCCCAAAATCTAATGCGGCTTACGCGGCTTATAAGAATGCGCGACGTGCGGCTAAGGATACGGGCTCTGAACCACCGCCCAAACATATTCTCAACGCACCAACCAAGTTGATGAAAGAACAGGGCTATGGATCGGGTTATGAATATGACCATGATGCCGAAGATGGGTTTTCCGGTCAGAATTATTTCCCAGATGGGATGAAACGCGGTGTGTATTATTCGCCTGTTGATCGGGGCGAAGAGCGCGAAATGAAGAAGCGCTTGGAATTTTTTGCAAAATTGCGCATGAAGCGCGGCAAATAGGGCGCATCGACGCGCCCGTGTTTTTTGGGAAGCCTACATGGTGACAATTCTTCAAGTCGCAATTGGTGG
>CAZRFT010000032.1:0-2149 GCA_964599255.1 uncultured Neptunicoccus sp.
ATCCAAAAGCCCGATGACGGCAAGGATGCCTGCCAGCCATACGATCCAAATTGGGATTTCAATCGTTTCGAACATTCGCACAACTTAACAAGATGCGAGATATGTCGAAACAAAAATCAGAGATTTAGTTGGGGTGCTAAATTCCCCCGCGCGTGGAAAGTTTTACGTCTCGCCTGGCATTTTGCCGCCGTCACGGCGGAAAAGCCAGTCGACCTTTGGATCATTTTGAAAGCGCCATTTGCGCATGGGGCCAGCCATGACGTTTAGGTAATACATTTCATACCCGTAAGGAGCCGCACAGGGGTGGTAGCCCTCTGGCACCAGAACCAGATCGCGGTCATAGACGCTCATGGTTTCGTTTAATGACAAATCATCCGTAAAGACCCGTTGAACGCCCCAGCCGTCACCCGGATTGAGGCGGTGATAATATGTTTCCTCAAGGTAAGTTTCAGTGGGGAAATTGTCCTGATCATGTTTGTGACTTGGGTAGCTCGACCAATTCCCGTTGGGGGTCCAGACTTCCGTGACCAGTAAACTGTCTGCCCAATCTTTCTCTTCCATACAAATGGCGTTCACAAAGCGGGTATTGGCGCCTTTGCCGCGTTCCTCCATCGGGATTGTGTCGGGTTCAATCACACGTACCGAGTGTCCGCTTTTGCCAGGCGCTGAACAAACCGCCAGTTCCAGATCAGTTGTTGCCTCGATATCCCAACCGCTGTCATTTGGGACGTATAGCCCATGCGCCTTCTCTTTGGAGAAAATATCCATGCGGGCGCCGAGTTCACCCAAAGCCTCGCCCCCTGCTGTGGCTTTCATCTTGCCTTCGATGATCACCAGCATCTGTTCGCGTGTTTTGGTTTCGACAGAGAGCGTTTCGCCCGCTTTCAAACGGTAGAGGTCAAAGCCGACATAGCCCCAATTTGGGCAATCGGATTTAACTGAAGCGGGTGAGATGGCGTGGACATGACCCACCCCGCCCGTTGGTTTGCAGAGGAGTTTGCTCATGGTTTCTTTCTTTTGTTCAGCGCATCGAGGGCTGTAGCGAAAGTCGCAGGGTCGTGGCCTTCGGCTAAACCTTCGCGCATCAGGTCCGCTTGGGTTTTGGGCGCAAGCCCCCCAATTGGCGGATCGCTGTCGAGACTGGTTGGGAAACTATACCCCTCTGCTGCTGCTGCAATAACGGCATCGCGTTCAGGTCCGTCTGGTTTTTCCTGCAAAACTGGATAAAGCGCCTTGCACATCGCATCGCGATCAAGGCTTTCCATAGCGCGGCCCATTGCGGAGGATACTTGGACGAGATTGCCCAAGCGTTGGATGTCTTTGCTGACATTGTCGCCTGCGCCATGAAAGAGCGCGGGGTTGAAGAACAGCAAATCGCCCTTTTCTAACGGGAGTTGCACGAACCGCTCTTCAAACAAATCTGCGAATTCGGCGCGTCGATAGGCCAAATATCCTGGTCCATAGTTTTGTGAGAATGGCAGGAGCTTTGTTGGCCCACTTTCAAGCGGCATATCACAATGCGCGATTGCGCCTTGTAGCGTCAAAACTGGGCTAAGTGCGTGTGCATGCGCGGGGAACGCCAGCGCTTGTTCTTCGGTCATGAAGCCGAGATGGTAGTCGCGATGCGCTGTTTGCGCTTTGCCGCCTGGACGAACTAAGTTGACCTGCGCGGTCATTTGGTAGGCGGGGCCAAGCCAGGCTTCGCACACCAGTGCCATAAAGGGATTGCCGAAATTGCCTGCAAAAACAGAAGGGTCAGCAAGGCAAAGTTTCTGGAGTGAATTCCAAATGCGGTCATTTGCGCCCGCGGCGGCAAAGTGATCACCACCACCGCCTGATTGTTCTTTTTCGTCAGCAATGATGCGATGAAAAATCTCTGCTGCTTGATCCAAGGTGTCCGTTTCAGCGTAAGAGTTTTTGATCACCAAAACACCTGAACCGTCGCCCAACACCCAAGCCCATTCGCGTTTCAGCGCATCGTTAGGCTCAAGAGTACTCGCATCATATAGGGGGATGTTCTTTTCAATAGAAAACGCCAGCGGGACATCGCTGGCGTTCAATTCTTGATTTATCTGCGCTTCAAACGCGGCCAGATCACAGTCATCCGCCGCGTAGAACATTAGCGTGCGAACTCTTTTTCAAGATCAGC
>CAZRFT010000033.1:0-2590 GCA_964599255.1 uncultured Neptunicoccus sp.
TATTTGATAGGGGCCATCTGGTGTATCAACGTCCAGCAAGACGTGATCGCCTTTTTGCGTGAGACCTATTAAGCAGTTTTTCCCACGAATCTCGATCGGTGCTCCTTTGGATTGCTGTGCCCGAATTTCTTCGACAATGAATTTCTCAAAGTAGGGTTGTTGCAAGTTGATGAAAGCAGGGTTTTTGTGCCCCTGTTCCGGGAGCAAGTCAAAATTGTATATCTCGCGCTCGTCGCGATACACCCGACCGATGTTCCAAACTACACCTTTGTCTACCATTTGCTCTCCGCATCCCAGGCGGTCACAAATTTCCAAGGTGCGCTTGGCAAAACAGATCGCACGGCTTCCCATACCCACGCCGTCGTGATCATCTAAGACCAAACAATCTGTCCCTTTCTTACCAAGATCCAAAGCAAGGCTCAGGCCAACGGGACCCCCGCCAACGATAACAACGGAATGGCGGCGCACTGTCGCCGCAGACTGATCACCAACTTGTTTGTATGGGTAAAGCTGAAACGCGGTTTGGTAGCGCTCTTTGACCATCTATGCGCCCCCTTGAAGGGCTTCCCACATTTCAAGATCGCGCTCTGCCGTCCAAACCCGCGGCGTATCGATGCCCCGCGCTTCGTCATAAGCCCGAGCAACGTTGAAAGGCAGGCAGTGCTCGTAAATGGCATAGTCTTTGAACTTGGGATCACATTCAGCCCGAACAGCATCCCATGCGTCTTTCAATGATCCCCCCCGAGCTGCAACCTTTGCCGCCGGCTGGAATGTTGAGTCTACAAAATCTCGGGTTAGCTCGATCGCCTCTTCTACTGCCTTACGACCAACCAGCGCATCACCACGACCTGGTGCAATGAATTGCGGGTCGTAAGCTTTCACCCGATCAAGAGTTTTGCCCCAATCTGCAAAATGGCCATCGCCACAATAACACGCGGAGTGCTTTTCAACGATATCTCCCGTGAACATCGTCTGGCTATCGGGAACCCAAATCACGCTATCTCCGGCTGTATGAGCTCGGCCGATCTGATTGATCACC
This sequence comes from uncultured Neptunicoccus sp., assembly GCA_964599255.1. Taxonomy (GTDB): domain Bacteria; phylum Pseudomonadota; class Alphaproteobacteria; order Rhodobacterales; family Rhodobacteraceae; genus Amylibacter. The sequence goes on from CAZRFT010000033.1 coordinate 1,040, forward strand.
ACTTTTCGATTGCCGAGATATACCGTCATTTCATCACTGAACGTTGTCGTAGGCCACGTCAGTCCCGGAATGCTCTCATGCCCTTCGAAGAGGCGTGGAAACCGTTGAAATTCGCTGTCCCAATCTTGCTGCCCTCGTTCGACAACCATGGCCCGCGCTTTGTCTGACATGATGATTTGGGCTGCGCCAAATGCGCTTGCGCCAAGAACCCGGACAGCGTGATAGTGCGTCAACACAACGTGGCTTATTGGCTTGTCGGTAACTGTGCGCACACAATCTATGACCTTTTGAGCAAGGCGCGGAGTTGCTTGCGCCTCAACAATCATGACGCTGTCATCACCTATGATCACGCCGGAATTTGGATCACCTTCCGCAGTGAACGCATAAAGACCTTCTCCAATCTGAGTGAAAGAGGTCTTCTTTTCGGACATATCGCCCTGGCTAGCGAATGCTTTTGCCATGTTTCATCACCCTGCATTTTTCATTTCATTTGAAACGATTTTTGTTTCAGGTGAAATGAAAGTCAATCAGAAAGTCATAGTAGAAGGACGCACGTCAAGTAACCTAAATGCACTTGTGTCGTCAGTAGACACGCAAACATAGCGCTATTTTGTAGACTACTTGGCACAAACTAAGGCTCGGAATATTCCGTATCCAGATCCACATCTAAAATACGATCCAATGCGCCAATGAAACTGTCCGCATCGGTGCTCAGCAACTCGGAAATTTGGTTTTGAAATTGGACCGCAATAGCCAGAATTTCCTTCATTACTTCTTCGCCTTGCTTCGAAAGCGTCAGTGCAACCAGGCGACGGTCCATTTCATTTTTGTCTTTTATTAAAATACCTGCCTTCACCAATTTTGAAGCCGCCCTGCTCGCAGTGACCTTGTCTAAATGCACACGTTGATGAATGTCCCTAATGGAAACCGACCCGGCATCGGAAACGTGAACCAGCACCCTCCATTCGGCAATGGTGATCCCAAATTTCTCACGATACCTCGCGGAAAATTCGGTGCTCAGCTTTTCAGCCGCCAAAGTCAGTTTATATGGAATGTAGGCTGCAAGTTCGAATGCTTGTATCTGCTCTGTCATTCCCAGCCCCTCAAAGTGGTTGCCAGATTGCTTGAAAGAGGAAATGGCACGGAATGATCGGTATGACAAATTTTTTGGGTTTTTCTTTTTACAGCTTTTCTATGCTGATTTAACAAAACGCCCCAAACAACTAAGATGCTCTTCAAAGACCGACCAATACTCAGAGCCTAAGCAGCGCCCAGCAAACACACAAATTGTCTAAGTCTGTGATTTTGTGGTGCCCGGGGGCTGTTTGGGTTTCCCCGTTCAGCTCCCGTTAAAGGCATATTTGCCACAGATATCACCATTAAAACAAGGACTTAGCGAGTGACGGAAACGCCGTCAATAGGCACGTTTTGGCCTACGATTTGTCCTACAGTTTAAAGCTAACTGTTCCAGTCACCTCAACTTGCCGTAACTTCGAAACTATCTCTTCTGGCTTCGGTCTCTTGTTTGCCATTCTTAGTCCTCCGCTTCCT
>CAZRFT010000034.1:0-9989 GCA_964599255.1 uncultured Neptunicoccus sp.
AACCAATTCAGAGTTTTGGCATGAAGTGTTTTGCGAAGATATTTTTGTGGTCGAAGGCATGCAAAAGGGCCGGCATGGGCAGTTTTTTGACGGTGGGAAGTTCAGCCCCGCCATGGATGGCCCCACACATCTGTTCCATGAATGGGTGGCAACACAAATCAATGATGCGCGGGCAAAAACCGCAGCAGAATGAACTTTGACGCTTTAGACGCTGAAATACGTGCCGCGCAGGCACGCGGCGATGCAGCGCGGCTGATGGAGATATATTTCGAACTTGGGCAAGCGGAAATGCCGAAGGATGAGAATGCCGCCGCCTTTTTATTGGTGCAGGCGCTGGTCTATGGTCTGGAGGCGGGGCGATCAGAGGCAGACGAGATCCACAGCATCTTGAAGAAGTTGGGTCGCGAAGAATGAAGCGGCGAGGCGTCTTTCGACGCCTCATTACCATATACCCACCCACCCGCCCTTATTGGGCGGTTGGGTGTTATTAAACGAGGTCGGGCGGTGTGGCGTCGTGTGCAAGCATTCCAAGAATATCTTGAAGCTTTTCCACCTTGGTCTGCTTTTCGCCCAAGCGGCGCACGGTCACGGTTCCCTCTTCGACTTCGCGCATGCCAACCGCCAAAATCACTGGCACTTTGCCCAGCGAGTGTTCGCGGACTTTGTAATTGATCTTCTCATTGCGATCATCAAGTTCTGCGCGAATGCCCGCGGCCTTGAGCTGTTCCGTTACATCATGTGCATAGTCATTGGCATCTGTCACAATTGGCGCCACGACAACTTGGCGAGGCGCAAGCCAGAAGGGCAGCTTGCCAGCGTGGCTTTCGATCAGGATACCGATGAACCGTTCAAACGATCCCAAACAGGCGCGGTGAAGCATGACGGGGCGATGTTTGTTTCCATCGGCACCGATATAGGTTGCGTCCAAGCGCTCAGGCAGCACGAAATCCACTTGGTGGGTGCCGCATTGCCAATCCCGCCCAATCGCATCGGTGAGAACAAATTCCAGTTTGGGCCCATAAAATGCGCCTTCACCAGGGTTCAATTCAGGCTCGATGCCTGCAGCGCGCGTTGCGGATAGCAGCGCTTCTTCTGCTTTGTCCCAGACTTCGTCAGAGCCAGAACGCTTTTCAGGGCGGTCTGAGAATTTCACTTTGAAGCTGTCAAATCCGAGGTCTTTGTAAACCGCAGTTAGATAATCGATATAGATTTTGGTTTCTTCTTCGATCTGATCCTCGCGACAGAAAATATGACCGTCATCTTGAACAAAGCCACGCACCCGCATGATGCCATGAAGCGCGCCTGATGGCTCATAACGGTTGCACGATCCGAATTCCGCCATCCGCAAGGGAAGATCGCGATAGGACTTTAGTCCTTGGTTATAGACTTGAACGTGACACGGACAGTTCATGGGCTTTAACGCATTGATCGATTTTTCGCGCGCATGATCTTCGTCCACTTCGACGATAAACATGTTTTCCTGGTACTTGTCCCAATGGCCGGAATCTTCCCAAAGCTTGCGGTTCACAACTTGAGGTGTGTTTACCTCGACATAGCCACCTTTGTCCTGCATCCGACGCATATAGTCCTGGAGCGTGGTGTAGATACGCCAGCCATTTGGGTGCCAAAATACTTGGCCTGGTGCCTCTTCTTGCATGTGGAATAAATCCATCTCGCGGCCCAATTTTCGGTGATCACGAAGGGCGGCCTCTTCGAGCATGTGAAGATGCGCTTTGAGATCCTCTTTGTTTTTGAAGGCGACGCCATAAATACGTTGTAGCTGGGCATTATCGCTGTTGCCGCGCCAATAGGCGCCTGCGACGTTCATCAATTTAAACGCATCCGCTGGCACTTGGCCGGTATGAACCAAATGTGGGCCACGGCAGAGGTCTTGCCAATCGCCATGCCAATACATGCGGATATCTTCGCCTTCGGGGATCATGCCGACCAGTTCAACCTTGTAGGGCTCGTTTGTGCCTTCGTAATGCTTGATGGCATCTTCGCGCGACCAAACTTCGGTGCGCACGGGATCGCGCGCGGCGATAATCTCGCGCATTTTTTTCTCTATCACGCCGAGGTCTTCGGGGCTGAATGGCTCTTCGCGATCGAAGTCGTAATACCAGCCGTTTTCAATCACGGGCCCGATGGTGACTTTGACATCTGGCCAAAGCTCTTGCACGGCGCGCGCCATAATATGGGCGGCGTCGTGGCGGATCAGTTCGAGGGCTTGGGCGTCATCTTGCATTGTGTGAATGGCGAAATCGGCACTGCCCTCGATTTCGCGGGAAAGATCACGATGCTCGCCATTTACTGAGCAGCTGATTGCTTTTTTGGCCAGCGAAGTAGAAATATCCTTCGCCACATCCATGCCAGTTGTTCCAGCAGGATAGTTGCGTTGATTTCCATCGGGAAGAGTAAGCGTGATATCTGACATGCGTCACGATCCTTTCAGTTTAGCGCCTACGGCACGCTCGCTTGAAGTTACGCTGCGTTTTCGCAGACGCGCGAAATTTGTCAAGTTGAAGGCTTTTCAAGATGGGTAAAAAACCCTTTAGTGCGACTTATGAGCGACATGAAATTTATCACAGGCCCCAGAGGCAGGCGTTTGGCTTACCACCGGACTGAAGGCAAAGGGCCGGGTGTGGTTTTTTTAGGCGGCTTGATGTCTGATATGGAGGGCACGAAGGCGCTTCATCTAGAAGCTTGGGCCAAAGCGAATGGCCAATCCTTTCTTCGTTTTGACTATTCGGGTCATGGACAATCAGATGAAAGCTTTACCGATGGGGCCATTGGTGATTGGGCTGATGATGCTTTGGCTGTGATTTCTGAATTAACAGAAGGTCCGCAAATCCTTGTTGGTTCGTCGATGGGGGGGTGGATTTCTTGTTTACTGTTGCGGCGGATCCCAGAACGAATTGCGGGCTTTGTTGGCATTGCCGCTGCACCTGATTTTACCGAAGATTCGATGTGGGCCGGATTTTCCGACGTGGAACGCGCGGAATTATTGGAGAAAGGCATTGTCTATCTTCCATCAGATTATGGAGATCCCTATCCAATTACGCGGCGCTTTATCGAAGAGGGGCGCGGCCAATTGGTGTTGCGGGAAAAATTGCCTGTAAAAATTCCTGTGCGTCTGTTGCAAGGAACAGCCGATGCGGATGTGGAAGTCAGTGTCGCCATGGCATTGCTTGAAAATCTAGAAGGTGCAGATATTCGCCTTACTCTCGTCAAAAATTCGGATCACAGATTTTCTAGTGAAACGGAATTGGGCTTGATTACGCAGGCGGTTGAAGAGATTTTGAACGGCTAGAGGGACATTGATGATAACCACAATTTTTTGGATTGCCGTAATCTTTTGGCTGATCTTGGTGTTTTTGTTTTTTGGCCCCAAGGAAACAATCGACAAATCTTTAAGCTTCGAAGACATCAAGTTGGGAGATGATCTTGACGCCTATTTGAAACGCGTCGAGGCGCAATTCACAGATATTAAAGAGGGGCAGCAAAAGCAGATTATTTGGGCGGGCAAAAAGGGCGCAAAAACCGAATATGCGGTTGTATATATGCACGGCTTCTCTGCGAGCTTACAAGAAATTCGTCCTGTCCCCGATGAGGTCGCAAAGTCACTTGGTGCGAATTTGTTTTTTCAACGAATGAAAGGACATGGTCGTCCAGGCGAGGCGATGGCCAATGTATACAGCAATGATTGGCTTTTGGACTTTGCCGAGGCCATGGCGATCGGCCGCAGATTGGGCAAGAAAGTTATTGTGATGGCTTGTTCCAATGGCTGTGCGATTACAACTTGTGGTTTGACTTTCCCGAATATGGTCAAGGATTTGGAAGCATTGGTCTTTGTCGCACCCGCATATGAGCTTTGCAATAAGTTGAGTATCTTGGGGCGTCTTTCCTATGCGCGGCATTGGGCGAAATACGTGGCGGGGAAGAAGATCGGGTTTACCCCCATGAATGAGGGCCATGCACAATATTGGAGCTATGAATATCCGCCATCTGCGATTGTGCCGATGATGCGGTTATTTGCGAATAATGACGGAATTGATTTCAGCGCGTTCACCACGCCCGTTTTGATGATGTATTCGCCTGATGATAAAATCGTCTCGGCCGATCGCATTGTTAAAACGGCTGGTTTTTGGGGGGCAAATGCATCGCTTGCAAAATTGGACCTTACGGAAATGGATGATCCAGAGCGTCATGTCATTATGGGGGACATCACCTCGCCTAACCAAACAAAACCTGCGATTAAGGCAATTCTTGAGTGGTTAGAAAAACAGGGAATTAAAGGATAATTCCTAGAACAATCAGCATCAGGCCAATCACGGATAGGAAGAATGCGCCAAGGTTAATTGGCACAAGCGCCTTCAACTCAGCCACCAATGCCTCCCCTTCAACGCCGGACCTGCGGGCGCGGAAAGCTTTGGCGATGCAATAGACCAATCCGATAAGACCAAGAAGAGAGATGAAGATGCCTGCTGGTACCATGGATGACGCCTTTGTTTTCCGCTCGCTTAGCCCAAGGTGAGAATTGATGCAATTTCTTTGCGCTTGTCGCTTGAGCTTTCGCGCCGCAATTCATAGCAAAGACAAAACAAAAGAGAGATTTTGGAATCATGGATGAGCAAGATAGCAATCAGTCCTACCGTGTTGCCGCAGATGAATTGCGTGCCTTCGTAGAACGCATTGAACGCCTTGAGGCGGAAAAGAAAGATATTGCCGATCAGCAGAAAGAGGTGTTTGCGGAAGCGAAGGGGCGTGGCTATGACACTGTTGCGCTTCGAAAATTAATCGGCTTGCGTAAAAAAGATCCCGCAAAGCTGTCAGAAGAGGAAGCAGTGCTCGACCTTTATCGCGGGGCGATCGGGGTTTAAGCGGCTGGGGCTGATAGTGCGATAATGTTGTCGAGCCGCTGAATTCCATACCAATCATCATCGTAATTTGATTGGATGGTTTTAATCAGTTCGGGTGTCCAATAAACCGTTTTTGGAATGCGCCCGTCATTGGGGTAAAACTCCATAAAGCTGCGTTTAACTTCCCGCAGCAGACCCGCCCCTTTTACGTCATTTTCGAGAACATATTTGTGCATCAAAAACGCACCATAAAGCGAAAGGCCAGGATTTATAGTCTGATCGATGGGCTGAAAGACGCTGGGGTCATGAAGCCCCGTGATAGAGCATAACACCTCGCGCCAAATTTTCGGGTAATCTTCAAACCGCCAGAGATAAAGCGGGATATCAAGAGAATTCAGCATTGGGACAGCTTCGAGCCCACGTTCATATGCTTCTGACCAGCTGAGCTGTTCAGGGTAAATATTTTCCAGAAACTCGGCGAAGGATTTGCGCTTATTCTCCACAAGGGATTGGCCGTAAATCGATGGTAGAAACGTATCTGGCGAGCGGACCGCACCGAAAAAGGATAAATCACTTTTTGGAATAAAATTGGCCCAACGGGCAAGGATTTGATGCATGCCCGGGTAAAGTCGTTCCCAATCCGCGGGGTATCGCAAATGCGTCGTCATGCGATGATCGCAAATGATGACGCGTTCTGTATCTGGGTGGCCTTCGGTGATGATATCGATGAAATCGTCATAAGCATCCGAAGGGGTGGTGCCCCGCCGCATCCTTTCGCGTACGTGCATCAAGATTTTTCGATTTTTTTCTTTGTGAACTACAAGAATTTTTTCGTCCCGCAGCATAGATTCATTGAGCTTCAAAAGCGCATGAATATGCCCGCTCGCGCAGCGGTTTGGACCGAGATAAATTCGCATGTCCATTTTACTATTCCCATGTTCTTTGTCTGAACGTCTTGCTGCTAGACCGCGCCTAGCAAAGAGTTTATGCCCTGCGTGATGCAACCGAAAGCTCAAAATAACCTTATCAAAAGGCATTTTTTAGGCCTGACACGTTGGGATGGTGCCATTTTATTGGTCAGTGCTTTGGTATTAGCGCCTGTTTTGGCGGTTGTGTGGTTGGCGTTTGGCCCGAGTCAAAGGGGATTTGGTGAGCTTCTGGCCACGGTTCTGCCTCTTTACGTCTGGAATTCTGTTCAACTGATGCTTGGGGTTGCAGTTTTGGCGAGTGGGATTGGGGTTGGCGCGGCTTGGATGGTAAGCCGCTATGACTTTCCGTTGCGCGGGTTTTTCAATTGGGCGTTATTTTTGCCGCTCGCCGTGCCAAGCTATATCGGGGCCTATGCTTTTGTTGATTTTTGGGAATATGCAGGGCCCGTTCAAACCACGCTTCGAACCTGGTTTGGGTGGGAAACGGCACGCGATTATTGGTTTTTTGAAACGCGCTCTATCGGGGTTGCTAGCGTCGTTATGGCGCTTGCCCTTTACCCTTATGTTTACATGCTGGCGCGCTCTGCCTTTCAGGACCAATCAAGCCGTGTGATGGATGTCGCCCAAGCGCTGGGTGCGTCCCCCTGGCGGCGCTTTTGGAAAATCGCCCTGCCCATGGCGAGACCCGCGATAGCTGTGGGTGCAGCGTTGGTTATGATGGAGACCCTAAACGAATTTGGCGCGGTTGAGTATTTTGCCGTGCAAACCCTTACGACTGGTATTTTTACGGTTTGGCTGGAAGCCAATAACCTTGCAGGCGCGGCCCAAATTTCGCTGATTCTTATCGCCTTGGTTGCGATTTTGCTTTTTTTGGAACGGTTCGGCAGGCGGGCCATGCGGGTGGACCAACTTCATAATCGCGAAGAGGCAGCGCGTCGCAGGAAACCACCGCATGTTCTGGCTTGGGTGTTTTTTGGGCTTTGCGCCATCCCCCTTTTCTTGGGCTTCATCATGCCGCTTGGCATTATGATCCACCATGCCAGCGCGTCTGAACAAGCGCTGCAAATTGGGGCATTTTTAGAGGCTTTGGGAAATTCAATACTGGTTGCAAGCAGTGCAGGTTTTGCGACAGTTATCTTAGCACTTGCCCTTTTGGCCGCCATTCAAATTGCGCCCTCGCAGCTGCGCCGCCAAATCGCACAAGTGGCAATGTTGGGGTATGCGATGCCGGGTGCCGTTCTTGCCGTTGGCGTTTTGGTGCCGCTTGCGTGGATTGACCATCGTTTTGCGAACGGCTTTGAGGCAATTTTTGGAATTGACCCTGGTTTGTTACTGACTGGCACCGCGTTTGGCATTGTTTTGGCTTTCACCGTTCGATTTTTCGCCCTTGGGGTCGGCACATTGGGTTCTGCGCTGGGACGTACTTCGCCTAATTTATTGGCGAGCGCGCGGGCGTTGGGCAAAACCCCCAGTACTTCGCTGCGCTTGGTGCATTTGCCCCTTATTCGGGGACCCGTCATTGTTGCGTTTTTATTGATTTTTGTGGACTCGGTTAAGGAGCTTCCAGCGACGCTTTTGCTGCGTCCATTTGGTTTTGAGACGCTTTCAACGCTGATTTACAATTCAGCCAGTCGCGAAGATCTTGAAGGCGCCTCGCTCGCCTCGCTTTGTGTTATTTCAGTGAGCGTTGTTGCGGTGTTGATTGTCGCGCGCGCGACAAAGAAATAAGGGATTGCGCGCTGCGCGCGCGATGGGGTTGCTCTTTTCGCCGCGAGGGGCAGGGCCCCCCGCACTCAAAGAGCAAATTGAAAGCGCTGGCGCTTTCAATGGCAAATGATAAGAGTTATTCCAGCTCGATCAAAAGATCTTTGGCGTCTACTTGAGCGCCAGCGGTCACATGAATGGTTTTCACCTTGCCGGCCTGTTCCGTCGTGATGCCGGTTTCCATTTTCATCGCTTCAATTGTACAAAGGGGATCACCAGCGGCCACATCTTGACCGATTTGTACGGTTACGGAAGAGATGACACCCGGCATTGGCGCCCCGATATGAAGGGGGTTGCTTGCATCGGCTTGCGGACGCTTGTCGCTTGATGCCGCAACGGCCCTATCTGCAACTTTGATACCACGCGGTTGGCCGTTTAGTTCAAAGAAGACTTGGGCCATGCCCTCTTCATCGGCGTCGCTGACTGCGATGAGTTGAATTTCAAGCGTTTTACCTGGATCAATCTCTGCCGAGATTTCTTCGCCAGGTTTCATACCGTAGAAATAGTTTCGGGTCGGCAAGGTGCGCACGGGCCCATAGATCCGGTGCCGTCCCATATAATCAAGGAATACTTTGGGATACATCAGATATCCATTCAGATCCTCGTCATCCACATCAAACCCGTTCAATTCATCTGAGAGCTCTTTGCGGGTTTTCACCAAATCCAGCGCCTTCATGGATGCGCCTGGGCGATTTGTATTGGGTTTTTCGTCTTTGAGGACTTTTGCAACCAAGGCATCCGGGAATCCGCCCGGAGGTTGGCCCAGATTACCGCGCATCATATCCACAACGCTATCTGGGAAGGCGACCTCTTTGGCGGGATCAAGCACATCCGCGACAGAGATTTCTTGGGTGACCATCATCAAAGCCATATCGCCGACAACTTTAGAGGATGGCGTCACCTTGACGATATCACCAAACATTTCGTTCACATCGGCGTAGGTGCGAGCGACTTCGGGCCAGCGATCCTCTAGCCCCAAACTACGGGCTTGGGCCTTGAGGTTCGTAAACTGACCGCCTGGCATTTCATGAAGGTAGACTTCGGATGCTGGTGCTGAAAGACCACTTTCGAATGCGGAATATTCCCCGCGCACATCTTCCCAATAATCATTGATGGAACGGACCGCTTCGATATCTAGCCCTGTGTCACGTTCTGTGTGGCGCAAAGCTTCGACAATCGAGCCAAGGCAAGGCTGTGATGTGCCACCCGAAAATGCATCCATTGCCGCATCTGCTGCGTCCACACCGGCTTCAGCGGCCGCAATAACCGTGGCGGCTGAAATGCCCGATGTGTCATGTGTGTGGAAATGGATCGGCAGATCGACTTCCTCTTTGAGGGTTTTGATAAGTTTGCTGGCGGCGGCGGGTTTTAGAAGACCTGCCATATCTTTGAGACCCAAAATATGCGCACCGGCAGCTTCCAATTCTTTGGCCATACCGACGTAATATTTAAGATCGTATTTTGATCGATTTGGATCAAGAATATCGCCAGTGTAGCAAATTGTGGCTTCGCATAGTTTATTGTTCTCAATCACGGCATCCATAGCCACGCGCATGTTTTCAACCCAGTTCAGGCTGTCAAAGACGCGGAAAACATCAACACCGCTTGTTGCGGCCTGACGGACGAATTCTTGCACAACATTATCGGGATAGTTCGTGTAGCCCACGCCGTTCGATGCCCGAAGAAGCATTTGCGTCATCAAGTTTGGCATTTTTGCCCGCAAGTCACGCAAGCGCTGCCACGGACATTCCTGCAAGAAGCGGTAGGCCACATCAAATGTTGCACCGCCCCAACATTCAACTGAGAAGAGTTGAGGCAGGTTATGCGCGTAAGCGTCCGCGACTTTGATCATATCATAGGAACGCATCCGCGTTGCCAAAAGCGATTGATGCCCATCGCGCATTGTTGTGTCGGTCAGCAAAAGGCGCTTTTCCTGCTTCATCCAATCGGCAACGGCTTTGGGGCCTTTGTCCTGAAGCATGTTTAGTGTGCCGCTTGCAGGTTCGGGTGCGCGGTGGAATGGGGGCTGGGGCGCTTTAGCGCGCGCATCGGGGCGCGGGCGACCTTCGACATCTGGGTGACCGTTCACGCAAATATCCGCGAGATAAGTCAGGATTTTGGTTGCGCGATCTCTACGCGGTTTGAATTTGAACAGATCGGGCGTCGTGTCGATAAACTTGGTTGTGTAGCTGTTATCCAAAAATGTTGGATGCTTCAGCAGGTTAATCACAAAGGCAATATTGGTTGAAACACCACGAATTCGAAATTCGCGAAGCGCACGGTCCATCCGCGCAATGGCGATGTCCGGCGTTTGTCCTTTGGTTGTGACTTTAACAAGCAACGAGTCGTAATAACGCGTAATCACCGCCCCGGAATAGGCGGTCCCGCCATCAAGACGGATTCCATGACCCGTGGCAGATCGATAGGCGGTGATGCG
>CAZRFT010000035.1:0-3837 GCA_964599255.1 uncultured Neptunicoccus sp.
ACCCACGTCACAAAAAATACTCAGTTTATCCTAAAATTGATGTTGAAGTTTAAATCCAAATGCTGCTTCGTTTTCGGCGTAGGCGGAATGATTAGGATCCAAAATGACGGCGAGACCTATGCCCCAGCTGGTCAATCGTGAAACCGAGCGTCTGTATGACAATTCAAGATTTCGCTGAAGCCCAGTTGGTACCAATGAAACTGAATTCCCATTAGTTTCGTCCCCGGTCAACTCGCCTTGATAGGACGCCGAGCCAGAGGTGACCCGAAGAGGTTCGGAATAGCTGAGTGTGAAACGATCACTAGAATGGAAAATATTATCGATGGAAAGTCCGATTAAAGCTGCTTGCGTTTTAATAGTGGCAAAATCATCAAGCAGGCCAAACCCATCACTTTCTGTTTTGGTCCAACCCTGCGTAAGCTGGGCAAAAATCTCCACCGGTCCTTCGGAATACCCAATTCCAAAAGTCGCGGCAAATGTACCTGCACTATATCCACTGTCAAAGGCACCCTCCGATAATGTACCAAGGAAGCTTTGATTTTCAAAAATGGCTTCGGCCTGTATACCTACTTGCCAACCTTGCCCCAAAGATCGCGTTGCGTTGACGTGAAAATTCGTCACCTGGCCAAAATCCTGATTGGCGGCGGTCAATCCAAACTCAGTTACCCACTGTCCGCGCGTTTTTTGAAGGGCAATGCGCTGTCCGCCATTAGTCATATAGCCAAAGGGAGCAGCTACAGAATCGGTGATGTGAAAACTATCTGTTGCGCGTTCGCTGAAAGCAAAGGTCGCCTTGGTGCCGGTGTAAGAGCCCGTGGTAATCGTTGCCTTGGTCGACCGGTTGGATTGGTAACTCATAGATATTCCCGTTACGCCTTCCTCTTCCAAAGCCGCCGCAGGATGGGCTAGGGGATCCTTAGACGTTCGCATCGCGGCAAAGGTTACTTTGTCGGCTTCAAAGCTGTCAGTCTCAATCTCTTCAAAAATAGTATTGAAACCAGCCATATTGACATTGTTTTTTACTGCAGACACGAAATCCGCGACATTTATGACGTAGGGCCGGTCATAACTATCAAGCATAACAGCATTATGAAATGCTGATGCGACACTGAAGGCATCACCAAAGGCTGCTGCTGGTGTTAAATTTGCGCCTTCCAAGGGGAGTCTGTTGGATCCGGTTGCAATTGAAACGGCACCTTGTGGCGCTAAGGCACCGGTTAAATAGAGGAAACCAGTGCCATAAATATCATTCACAAAATCGAAAGTGGTTGCAGCAGTTTTCCCATCATTGTTGTTCAGCATGTTTCCATCTTTCGGATTGGTCTCCGTTGGATTGGCAACAGGATCAATGGGATCAAGTGCGGTTTGCAGTAGGATTTCGATAGCCTCCGCAGGCGTGATGCCGCCCGCTTCCACGAGTAAGGCGATCGCACCAGCAACCATGGGCGCAGAAAAAGATGTACCGCTTACCGTTGCGTATCCACCCCCGATATCTGTCGTCGGAATGCTCGTGCCAGGGGCAGAAATGCAATATCTGTTATCCACAGAATTACATTTGTGCGAATATTCCGCGATATATGGCAGATCGTTTCCGCCACTATCGATAGTTGTCAAACCATTCGCAGAGCTTCCCGTTGCAGCGGCAGCAACAATCAACCCGTTATAATCTAAAGCCCCATTTGTTCCGTCACCGCCTGCTTGAAATGCAGGTTGTGAAATATCTGGTGCGGCACCCACGCCATTATAATTGCCAGCGGAAATAACAATCGCGATCCCTAAATCCGTAACTTCCTTCATTGCAGCGTTCAGCAAAGGCGCATTCCCGCCACCGCCAAAACTCATATTTACAACCTGAATATTCGAACCCGTCGACGGGTTATTGTTGTAGGCAATCTTAAGATCTCGAATTCTATTGAGCGCTGAAATGATATCCGCGTCGGCCAAGCCATCGTCTAGAGGGCTTGGGGTGTGGTCATTTTTCGTCACGTCAAATGCTATGATTGTAGATTCAAAGGCAATCCCATGAATGCCCGAGCCGCTGGTGTCGCCGTCAAAATTTGCCGCGATTACACCCGACACCCATGTTCCGTGACCAGATTGGTCATCGAACTCCTGAGCGCCAAAATCACCGTCTGTACTTCCGCCTGCCTCGAAATCTTGAGAGTTGATCAGATCAATACGTCCAGCAAAATCTGGATGATCGATATCTATACCTGAATCAAGAACGGCAACAACGATCCCTTCACCGGTCGGCGTGCTTCCCTGTTCATACAAGACACGTGCATTGACTAGGGCCAATGCGTAGTTGTTTGTGTATTCGGTGCCTAGGAACCAAGCGGGATTTCCCAGCGTTGGGGGCTCGTCACCGCCGCCACCTCCACCGCACGCAGATAGCAATGCAAGGGTGCAAAAGGTGAAAATCATCCTAACAAGGTGAAAAAATCGGTGGAAGGGCAGCATTCCGATAAGTCCTTAAAGTATTAAATTTCCACCTCAGCTTAGCGATCAACCGGTTGCTGTCAAAACCAAATTCCAAAGCAGAAAATCCGCCATTGCCTCTTGCGTCAAACGGGTCTCTTCCCTAGAAGGGCGCGAGTTTGATTTCCGGTAAATTGCAAAGAACAGAATGACTGCTTTGCGCATGGCAAAAGGAACCGATTGAAATGGCGATTAAAGAGACGCTGAACGAAGGATTAAAGCGCGGTTACAACATTACTGTAACAGCAGCCGAGCTAGACAAAGTTGTCAAAGAGAAGCTCGAAGAGGTAGCGCCAAATGTGGAGCTAAAAGGGTTCCGTAAGGGCAAGGCGCCCATGGCAATGCTAAGAAAGCAATTTGGCGCGCGTGTTTTAGGCGAAGCGATGCAAGAAGCCATCGACAAAGCCATGAATGCACATTTTGAATCTTCTGGCGACAAGCCTGCGCAACAGCCAGAAGTCAAAATGACCAATGATGATTGGAAAGAGGGCGACGATGTTGAGGTCGAAATGACCTACGAGGCGCTTCCAGCGATCGAAGAGCCAGATTTTTCAAAATTGAAGCTGACACGCCTGACGGTGAAAGCTGATGACAAGGATGTCAAAGAAGCGCTCGATAATCTGGCCGAAAGTGCGCAGGATTTCGAAGACAAAGATGGAAAGTCCAAAGAGGGTGATCAGGTTGTGATCAATTTCTTGGGCAAAGTCGACGGAGAAGCCTTTGATGGCGGCCAAGCAGATGATTATCCATTGGTATTGGGTTCAAACAGCTTCATTCCTGGTTTTGAGGATCAGTTGATCGGCGCCAAAGCGGGCGACGATGTTGAAGTGAAAGTTAAATTCCCAGAGGAATACGGCGCAGAAAACCTTGCCGGCAAAGACGCTGTTTTTGAATGTAAGGTGAATGCGGTTAAAGCGCCTGTAGCTGCAAAGATTGATGATGAGCTCGCACAGAAATTCGGAGCAGATGACCTGAATGCGTTGAAAGAGCAAATCTCTGAACGCTTAGAAGGCGAATACAAGGGCGCTGCACGTTTGGTTATGAAACGTGAGTTGATGGATAAGCTTGATGGCATGGTCAAATTTGACACACCAGAAAGCTTGATTTCCGCAGAAGCAAACCAAATTGCCCATCAGCTTTGGCATGAAGAAAATCCAGACGTTCAGGGTCATGACCACCCAGAAATCGAAGCGACTGACGAGCATAAAGAGTTGGCAGAGCGCCGCGTGCGCCTAGGGCTGCTATTGGCTGAAGTTGGACAGATCAAACAGATCGAGGTCTCTGACGCAGAGATGCAGCAGGCAATTATGATGCAAGCCCAGCAATACGGTCCAAACGCGTCACAATTCTTCGAGTTTG
>CAZRFT010000036.1:0-7082 GCA_964599255.1 uncultured Neptunicoccus sp.
GGTGCATTCAATCAAATTATCATTTTCTATCACTATTGATAGACTTTTTGAAACTAGCTTCCGTGCGACTTGTGCCACTCAACGGCGACTTCCCGAGCTATTTCCGCACTGTTTTCAATAAGAAAGCTGCGGGGCTCGGCAAGAAAGGAAGCCGTGAACTCCAGCGGTGGCAAATCAAATCCGGGATCAAATTCTTCGACCTCATTGGCTTCTAGGTGGCGTGCCGCGAGAATTCTTGGGTATGGGCCGACAGCGATTCCCGCGGCAATCATCTTGAGACTGGCGGACAAAGACGCGGAGGAAAACACCCGAGATTTCGGCCCCACACGATGCGCAAGTTCCGATGTCAATTCGCGGTAGGGTCGTGTCTGGCTCGCATAAGAAATAATAGGAACTTCCGAGAGGTTCACGTCTCTCAGTTCTTTTGCCTTAAACCAGTGGAGGTCAAAATGAGGCAACGCGACATTCTTTACGGTGTACTCTGAAACCGGCCCCATAAGAAAAGCCAGATCCAAGCGTCTTTCCAGAATTGCAGTCCGCAAGTTCAGAGAAATGTCGACAGTAAGATCGATATTCACGCGTGGAAATCGCTCACTCAATGCCTGTATGAACTTTGGCAACCAAGCCTGAGCAATTGTTTCAGATGCACCGATGCGGAAAAGCCCTTCGGTTTCCGCTGGGTTGGCGACCCGGTATTTGATCTCTTCTTCGACGAATAAGAGTTGTTCAGCATAGGTCAGCAATTGCTGACCTTTTTTTGTTAGAACTAATTCACCTGGTCCACGCTCAAATAGCTTAGCGTCCAACTCATCTTCCAGGTTCGAAATGCGTGTCGAAACTGCAGGTTGCGATAGGTGCAGTCGATCGGAGGCTTTTCTGAAGCCTCCCAAACGCGCGACCCAGAGGAATGTACGGAGCTGTTCAAAAGTCATGCCCAATAAAGAACATCTATCGAAATTGGGGTCAAACCATCAGAAAAACGTGTCTGGTTGGGCGAACAACATGAAACGTAAAAATAAGCGATTAGCTATGAGCCAGAGCGAGTACGGTTTTGTGTGTAAGGCAAGCCTTTCATTGGGGCTGCTTTGAAGTCTGCTCTCCAACCTTCATGCACTGTCTGCAAGCGGCCCTTAACTGCCATTCGTGCGTCTCGCAGCGAATGACCGGAAAGAGCCCAAGTTGCAGGATTTTTCGCCGATCACCAAAGGCTGCTTTGCGTAGAAAGCTGAAATTGTGAAGTTCGGCAACCTGCCCAAAGCGGACACTTTCTGAATTCGAAATTTACCAGTTTGCGCAAATTCGCAATCCAAAGAAACTTGAACAACTGCCCTCTTGACCCTCCAGTCACTGGACGGATTACGTTGCTGTCGACTTGATTTCAAAGCCGCTTGTTTCGGCAGTTAAGGACGCGCGATGCCTAAAGACACAATAACAAAAACCGCAACTCTCCACCGAATGGTGATGACCGACCATATGTGCCCCTACGGGCTGAAAGCGAAAGACCTTCTCGAGCGGCATGGTTTTGAGGTCGATGATCGACCACTCAAAAGCCGCGATGAAGTGGATGCATTCAAAACTGAGCACGCTGTACAAACGACACCGCAAATTTTCATCGGTGGTGAGCGCATTGGTGGTTTTGATGACCTATCTGCCTAACTCGGAAAGCCAACAAAGCCCAAGGTTGGCACCACTTATAAACCCGTTATCGCCCTGTTTTCGATTGCAGCCCTGATGGCGGTTGTCGTCACATGGTTAAGTCTGGGTTCTGTTTTTGCTGGGCGCACAATCGAGTTGTTTATTTCAATCTCGATGGTTCTGCTCGGTCTGCAAAAACTTCAAGATGTAGAGCGGTTCGCAACAATGTTTCTGAACTACGATCTATTGGCTCAACGCTGGGTCAGATACGGCTACATCTACCCATTTGTTGAAACAGGCGCGGGACTTTTAATGATGGCAGGCCTTTTGACTTGGCTGTCAGCACCCGCAGCTCTGATCGTGGCTGGCATAGGAGCGATTAGCGTCTTCAATGCGGTCTACATCGACAAGCGGGAGCTTAAATGTGCCTGCGTCGGAGGCGACAGCAAAGTCCCGCTTGGGTTTGTCTCTCTAACAGAAAACCTAATGATGGTTGGTATGGCGCTTTGGATGCTGAACAAGCTGATGTGACACTAAACACCAAACATTCAATGGCGCAGCATCGCTCAAATGCTGCGCCCAACCTTGCTGAGTTGTATCAAGTCAGCCCCTGAGTTAGGGTTTCAGTGTGAACATTCTTCGCTGCATATTTGCGATCACTCTCGTCGCAGTATTTTCGATCACAATCGTGCTCGAAAGTGCAGCGCATGCTTCGACGAATGATTGTGTGGGCGATCATTGCCACACGCATGTCACAGCAGATGCACATGATCATGGGGACAATTCTGTTGTCGAACATCACTCGCATGATCAAGACAGCACTGAACACGAATGTTGTGATCAACTGTCATGCCAAACTGTCGCTTTGACGACCCAACATTTGATCAATTCGCCTGCAAGCTTTGACAACATGAAGTTTGACAGCGTGGATCAGCATATGGTCCTCTTTCGCCAATCTAATTTAGATCGGCCACCTAACCTTTGATTTAGCTGAAGCCTGTCTCTTCCAAAAAGAAACAGGATGCTTTGTGGCGCGCATTAGCGCGCCGGATATCTATCTCAAAGGTTAGAACATATGAACAAGAATACCCTTCTAATTGGCGCTTGCGCTTTGGCAGCGATTGCAGCCTTCGCCTTTTTGCGCCCCTCATCTGATACCAATGCTCAGTCTGCACCCGTTGAGGGCACGGCAATGGTGGCCATTAACATGCCGGTCATTGAGGGCAATGCAGCAATAGGGCAGAACATCTTTGAAAGCATTTGCGCTACCTGCCATGGCCCCGGTGGCGTTGGAAATGCCGAAGCTGGACCACCACTCATCCACAAAATCTACGAACCAAGCCATCATGGCGATGAAAGTTTTCAGCGTGCTGTAGCACTTGGAGTCCGGGCGCATCACTGGCGCTTTGGAAATATGCCACCGGTTGAAGGTCTGACCCGTGGCGATGTCACCATGATCACTGAATACATCCGTGAAATCCAACGTGCCAACGGCATCAACTAAGGAACAGCCCCATGAAAAAGTTTATCGCGACTTTGCTTCTTGCCACACTTGCAACCGGTGCCGTGGCGCATTCCCGCGTCGATACCACAACGCCAAAAAATGGGACCACGGTTGACGAAGTGCCCGCTGAAATCAGCTTCAACTTTGCCAATGATATTCGCCTCACGCGGGTTGATATGACCCATCAGGATCACCCATCTGTCAAACTCGAGCTTGGGGACCAAAAGAGCTTTGGACGCGTCTTCACCTTGCCGCTTGAGGCCATGGGCGAAGGCACCTACCGGATTGATTGGCGTGGGCTCGGCAGAGATGGACATGCCATGCAAGGCGAGTTCACTTTCGAGGTGGATTGAAGATGCCGGACATTTGGGGGACGGCTGCCATCATAACGAAGCTTTTGATTTATGTTGGCATCGCTGGTGCATCTGGTCTCGTAATCATTCGGGCAGCCTATCCAGAACTTACAGCACCATTGAAATTCAAAATGCAATACCGGGCCATTTGGCTGGCACTCCTTGCGCTTATCGCATCGGTGGTTGGGTTCATGCTTCGCGGTGCGTCCCTGACAGGAGGTGCGGATGGCATGATCGATCCAGAGATGCTTGGACTTTTGTGGCAGACACCTGTCGGTGATGCATTACTCTATCGGGTGACGGGCGCGGCTTTGATTATTGCCGGTTTGCTTATTCCAAACATTGGAAAATGGATCGCGCTTACAGGTTCATTCATCGCTCTTTGGTCTTTCGCGCAAATCGGGCATGTGCCTGACTTGGAAACCGTGGGTGTGCGCATCCTGCTGCTTCTACATCTCGCAGGAATTGCGTTCTGGATTGGCATCCTCGGCCCGTTACGCACACTCTCACGTTTGCCAGAGCAAATTGAAAACGCAGCTTTGTTGGGCCACCGCTTTGGTCAAGCTGCTGCTGTCATTGTGCCAGCGTTGGTTTTGGCCGGTCTGCTCATGGCCTGGTTGCTTATCGGTGATCTTTGGATGCTGGCATCAACCAGTTATGGCCAAACCCTTGCAATCAAGCTCTTGCTTGTTGGGTTGGTGCTCACCTTGGCTGCGGCAAACAAACTCCGCTTCGTTCCGGCAATGCAGGCAGGAGATGAAAAAGCAGCGCGCCATTTGGCGCGTTCGATTGAAATCGAAACCATCGTCATCCTTCTGGTGCTCGCGGCCACCGCGACCCTCACCAGCGTGTTGACGCTGCCCAATTGAGGTTAATGATGAACCGGCGTGATTTTCTATGCGCAACGAGCGCTGCAGCCTTGGCACCGAGCCTTTCATTTGCAGCTCCTAAGACAGAGCTAATAGCTGAACCCGTGATGGCCCAAATATTACCAGAGGGCCAACCGGCAACTCCTTCGCTGGGTTTTAACGGAGGCACTCCTGGCCCCGTGTTGCGCACGCGGCAGGGTGAGGTTTTTGACATCCAATTTCAGAACCGCATTGGAGGGGGCTCAGCTGTCCATTGGCATGGGGTGCGCTTGACCAACACGATGGATGGCGTCCCTGATTTGACCCAAGAGATCGTCGAAACAGGTGGTGACTTTCACTACCAGTTCCGAGCGCCTGATGCCGGAACTTATTGGTATCATTCGCATAACAGATCTTGGGAACAGGTTGCACGAGGCCTCTATGGTCCTTTGATTGTGGAGGAAACAGTTCCACCCGATGTCGACCACGATTTCATAGTAATGATCGATGACTGGCGCGTGACGGAAGATGGAACGCTTGCTGATGGCTTCGATGACGTGCATGATCAGGCGCATCAGGGACGCCTAGGGAACTACGCCCGCGCGCTGATTGAACCCAGAAAACCTGTCCAAAACGGAGACCGAGTCCGCTTGCGTTTGATCAACGTGGCCACCGATAGAATTTTTCCGGTGGAGATAGAGGGCGTAAAGGGCAAAGTCGTTGCCAAGGATGGCATGCCACTTCGAACTCCTGAAGACGCACTGACGGTAATACTTGCCCCGGCGCAGAGAGTGGACCTGATTGCTGACGTTACCACCTCAGATCAGATTAACATCAACTTTCCGACGCTGGACGGAGCATATCCTTTGGGAGAAATATCGGTGGCCGGCGAGAATACAAAGCGTAAATCGACGGAGATTTCTGCCCTGCCGCCAAACGACGTGGCACAACCGGATATGGACGATGCCGTTCAACTCACTCTAACGATGGAAGGTGGGGCCATGAGCCGTCGAATGATGCGTGGCATGATGAGCGGCGATGTCTGGGCCTTCAATGGCGAGTCAGGATTGAACGGCAAGCCTTTCCATACGTTCGAGCGTGGCCAGACCGCGCGAATTCGTCTGGAGAATGACACGCGATTTCCACATGGCATCCATCTCCATGGGCATCATTTCTACGAAGTAGAATCTGGTGGCGGTCTTGGAGACTTAAGAGATACGACGCTTGTGGACGCAGGAGAGGCTCGCGATATCATCTGTGTCTTTGATAACCCCGGCAAGTGGCTATTGCATTGCCACATGCTTGGTCATCAGGCATCAGGCATGAAAACTTGGGTAGAGGTAACATGAGACGCTTATTGATTTTCATTGCAGGCTTCGCCGCAACGAACGCTTATGCGGATCACGAATTAGAAGACCGAAACATTGCAAACGGTCAGGCTCTTTATGCGGAACATTGTGCCTCCTGCCATGGCAAGAATCTGGAAGGGCAACCCGATTGGCGAACACCCGACGAAAACGGTGTTTTGCCAGCGCCACCGCATGATGAGACCGGTCATACATGGCATCATGACAATGCATTGCTATTTGAATACACCCAGCGCGGAGGCGAAGCAGCGCTTGCGTCGCGCGGCGTCGCGGGCTTCACGAGCGGCATGCCAGGCTTCGGCGAAATTATGACTGATGACGATATCTGGGATATTCTCGCCTACATTCGCTCAACTTGGCCGGAACGTGTGCAAGAAGTGCAAGCAGTGCGGAACAGACCTCATGATTAAATTCCACTTTCAGAGTTCACAGCGACTTCACATTCAGTTTAGCGTAGCTCCATTTCAAACCTGTTGCGCTTATCATCGCTTTGAACTTGTGGAGAACTTAAAATGCTGACACGCCGAAATACGCTTGGGCTACTGGCCGTAACACCTGCGGCATTTACCCTGTTTCCGACCATTGCGATGGCTCAAGAACCTAAAGTTTTTCAAAATCCCGTGGCGATCAATGCCACCGATCCAGTTGCATATTTTGAGCAGGAAAAGCCAGTGCCGGGTTCGACCGATCACAAAGTGCAGTGGAACGGCGCTGAGTGGCATTTCGCAAGCCGACGCAACGCATCCAAGTTCAAAGCTGATCCTGAAGCTTACGCTCCAGTGTTTGGAGGCTATTGTGCTTTTGCTGCCTCTCGCGGCTATCTGGCACCGACGATCCCTGAAGCTTGGACGATCTATGAAGGAAAGCTCTATCTCAACGCCAATCTTCGGGCACAGGAATTCTGGCGGCAAGACATTCCCGGCAACATCGCAGCTGGTTTGAAAAATTGGCCCGGAATTCTCGGCTGATTTCCTAATAATTACAGTCATCCTTGCGAGGCGAAGGGATGTATTTGCCTCGCCCCGTTTTGATCAGAATGCCCTGTGCGGACAAATCTCGTAGAACGCGATAGCAGGCCTCTTTCGTTAGGCCGATTTGGCTTGCAAAATGGGTAACTGAGCCGCTTAGCATTCCCGATGTGACTGCCAGATAAACCCGATCATTCGCAGACTTTACCGCATTGAACGTCAGAAGTTGGCGGTAGCTCTGTACTTGCAATGCCATTCGTTTTGTAAGTGCCTCCGAGAACGAAGCATCTTTCCGCTGTCGATTTCGAATGGCTTTCTTTGATATCTGAACGATCTCCGAAGGTGACATGCAAATCGCATCGCAGTGGTACGTTTCAGAGTAGATTGACGCCTCGGCAAACGTGTCA
>CAZRFT010000037.1:0-2684 GCA_964599255.1 uncultured Neptunicoccus sp.
GAAACTTCAAATTAACGCCACCTTCGGGGCGAAGCGTGAAGATCATACGGGGCTCCGGTTCGTGATCTTTGATTGGTTCAAACTTAAAACGCTCGATCAAAGACGCTAAGATTATGGCTGCTTCCGTGTAAGCAAATTGCGCACCGATGCAGATACGCGGCCCATCGCCAAAGGGCAAAAACGCATATCGTTGAATTTGCTTGTTGGGTGCGAAGCGGTTTGGATCAAAAAGATCCGGATTTTCCCAAAGCAGGTGGTTCCGATGAAGCGCATAGACGGGCAGCATGATCGTTTCACCCCGTCGAACTTCGCGGTCCAGCAGTTGATCATCGGCAAGAGCAGTCCGTGAGAGAAAGGCAGCAGGCGGATAGAGCCGCAAAGTTTCTTGAATCACTTGCTTGGTGTAGACAAGTTTGCTGACATCTTCTGCCGTTGCGGTCTTTCCCTTCAATACAGATTTGGTTTCTTTGCGCAGGCGATTTTGGACATCTTGGTCAAAGGCCAATAGATAGAGCGCCCAAGAGAGCGTCAGCGCCGTCGTCTCATGTCCCGCGACAATAAAGGTCAGCAAGTTATCACGAACCTCTGCGAGGTTCATTTTGCGTGCGGTTTTTGGGTCCTCTCCATCCAACAGCAAATCGAGTAAATCCGGGACCTCTTTTGCCCCTGATTTTTGGCGCGCCCTGATGGCATCATCAGCAATTCGTTTTGTTTTGCCAAGACCATCGGAACCAAAAATACGCGAAGGACGCGGCACCCATTTAGGGGCCCCGATAAGATCAAGGAATGAAATTTTCGCAACCTGTTCAATATAATTATCGATCGCAGCAAAGACTTGATCGCCATCCACCCCAGCGCCGCCTGAAAACGTGACAGAGGCGATCACATCGAACGTGGCGCGGGTCATTTCATCAAACATATCGGCTTGACCATTTGCGTTTTGAAGGCGCGTTATCACCTCATCTGCGGCATGGGTCATATAGGGCGCAAGGTTTGCGATATTCCGCGCAGAAAATACAGGTGCCGCGGCACGGCGTTGCCATTGCCAATGCGCACCTTCAGCAATGAAAAGACTGTCGCCAATGGCAGGTTCTAGTATTGATTTCGTGACGGTGGATTTTGGATAATCTGCCAAACGATCCTTAAGTATATATCCCAATGTGTCGGGGTCCATAACCATATGCCAGCGCAATCCAAATGTTTTGCCAGTGACAATGGGTTGGGTTGTGGTAATTTCTGGAACGATGCGAAGGACGTTGTGACGAATTTCTTTTAACAACTTGAAAAAGCCCCAACGTGGTCCTTTTCCGATGCTAGGAAGCTCGACTTTTACGGGGATCGGCATGGGGTCGCCTTTGTCCTTTCATGGACATAACGATAGAATTTTTTACGATCGAAACAAGTCTGCATCGGGGCTTGATTTTTGAAGCGAAAACTTTTACGCGCATGCGCGTAACTTGAAAATATGGGTGTCCCAAATCGGCCCCAAATTGAACGGAGGCCGATATGGCAAAAGAAAAGTTTGAGCGTTCGAAGCCGCATTGTAACATTGGTACGATTGGCCATGTTGACCATGGTAAGACGACGCTGACAGCAGCGATCACTAAGCAGTTTGGTGACTTTAAAGCGTATGACGAAATCGACGGCGCGCCAGAAGAGAAAGCACGTGGTATCACAATCTCGACTGCTCACGTTGAGTATGAAACAGAAGCACGTCACTACGCACACGTGGACTGCCCAGGTCACGCTGACTACGTTAAAAACATGATCACAGGTGCCGCACAGATGGACGGCGCGATCTTGGTTGTGAACGCAGCAGATGGCCCTATGCCACAAACACGCGAGCACATCCTTCTTGGTCGTCAGGTTGGCATCCCAGCAATGGTTGTTTTCCTAAACAAAGTTGACCAAGTGGACGACGAAGAGCTTCTAGAGCTTGTTGAAATGGAAGTTCGTGAACTTCTTAACGAATATGATTACCCAGGTGATGATATTCCGATCATCGCGGGTTCTGCACTGGCAGCACTTGAAGGTCGTGACGACAATATCGGTTCTGAGAAAATCGCAGAATTGATGGCCGCTGTTGACAGCTACATCCCACAGCCAGCACGTGCGGTTGATCAGCCATTCTTGATGCCGATCGAAGACGTGTTCTCTATCTCTGGTCGTGGTACAGTTGTCACGGGCCGTGTTGAGCGTGGCGTGATCAATGTTGGCGACGAGATCGAAATCGTTGGTATCAAAGACACAACCAAGACAACTTGTACGGGCGTTGAAATGTTCCGCAAGCTGCTTGATTCTGGTGAAGCGGGCGACAATATCGGCGCACTTCTTCGCGGTGTTGACCGTGACGGCGTTGAGCGTGGTCAGGTTCTTTGTAAGCCAGGTTCTGTGACACCACACACGAAGTTCGAAGCAGAGGTTTATATCCTAACCAAAGACGAAGGTGGCCGTCACACGCCATTCTTTGCGAACTATCGTCCACAGTTCTACTTCCGTACTACGGATGTGACAGGCACTGTTGAGCTACCAAGTGGCACAGAAATGGTGATGCCTGGTGACAACCTGAAGTTCAACGTAGAGCTAATCGCCCCAATCGCGATGGAAGCAAACTTGCGCTTCGCCATCCGCGAAGGCGGCCGCACAGTCGGTTCTGGCGTGGTCTCTAAAATCCACGAATAAGC
>CAZRFT010000038.1:0-4273 GCA_964599255.1 uncultured Neptunicoccus sp.
CAAAATGTTAAGCACACCACGCTTGTCGCAACGGCTGCCTGCCGTTTGGCGCGAAATGGACAAGATTTTGTTCATTTAGCCAAGAAACGCACAGGGCTAGAGCTTAAGATCATCAAACCCCAAGAAGAGGCGCGTTTGGCCGTAATCGGATCCGCCTCGCATCTCCATTCGGACACTGATCAGGTGATGGTGATTGATATCGGCGGTGGGTCAACCGAAATGGTTTGGCTCGATATGTCTCATTTACCAGTCGAGGAGCGTCGACAGGCACTGTTGGGGCTTAACGGCAATCTGCGCCAATTAAAGGGGCGCGTTAGCGATACAGGCGTCCGTTTGGTCGATTGGATTTCCGTTCCTTTGGGCGTCACCACGCTACGTGAACAATTCAACGATGTAGAAGGGGACAAGGCGCGTTACGCGATGATGTCTTGGGCTTTTGAGGAATCAATTGCTGAATTCGGCCCCTTTGGTGAAAATTACGAGGGTCGTATCCTACCGAACTTCCAGATCATTGGCACAAGCGGCACGGTCACGACTATTGCTGCCACTCACATGAAGCTACAACGCTATGACCGCACGGTTGTAGATGGGTATGAAATGTCGTCGGCTCAGGTCGATCAGGAAATTAACCGTTACCTGCGCCGTGGCCCGAAATGGCGGGCAGATAACCCCGCAATTGGGGCAGGGCGCAAAGATTTAATCATGTCGGGTGCGGCCATATTGCAAGCTGTGTTGCGCGTTTGGCCCACAGAAGTTCTGACCGTTGCGGATCGTGGATTGCGTGAGGGGATGCTTTATTCTCAGATGGTGCGCCACGGATATTTGCGTTAAGCAAGCGTCCATGTCGAAAAAGAACACATCAGGACGCGGTCAGCGGGACCTGCGGGTGCGGGTCAAAACAGCAAAGGGGCGCAAGCTCTCCTCAAAGCTGTGGTTGGAGCGTCAACTCAATGATCCTTACGTTCAACGCGCACAAGCCGATGGCTATCGCGGGCGCGCAGCCTTTAAGATTTTGGAACTCGATGAGAAATACGGATTTTTGGTGCCAGGCGCGCGGGTTGTTGACTTGGGCTGTGCGCCTGGTGGTTGGTGCCAAGTTGCCGTCAAACGCGTCAATGCGCTGGGGGAGCGATCTGGGCCTGTCGGCACGGTTCTTGGCGTTGATCTGCAAGAGGTGGAACCGATTACAGGCGCCGAAATTCACGTATTAGATTTCCTATCTGATGGCGCAGATGAAAAAGTGAAGACGTGGCTGGGCGGACAGGCCGACGTGGTGATGTCCGATATGGCTGCCGCGTCGTCGGGTCATAAACAAACGGATCACTTGCGTATCATGGCGCTTTGCGAAGCGGCGGCCTATTTCTCTTTTGATGTTTTGGCCGAAGGCGGCACGTTCGTTGCAAAGGTCCTTGCAGGTGGGGCAGAAGGTGATTTGCAGAAGATTTTGAAGCAAAAATTCACCAAAGTCGCCAATGTGAAGCCACCCGCCAGCCGATCAGACAGTTCAGAGAAATTTGTTGTGGCAACTGGGTTTCGCGACCTCGGAGCTGAATAAAGGTGCCATTTGGCACTGATTTCTTCGAAATTAACAAAATTTTCTACCGCAGGCGCGATCTTCGTTCTAAAATTTACATAGTTTTTTTTGGAGGGCGTAAGATGAAGAATGAATTTTTGAATATTCAATCGGCTGGCGTTGCCTCGCTATCCCTGACCTTACTTGCAGTGGGACTAAGTGGTCCTGCGGCGGCCAAAGATTGCGGAAGTTATGCAAATACAGCCGTCACGCAATTCGTCAAAAACGTGGAACTTCAATGTGGGTTTGCCGGTCCAGCGTGGAGCAATGACTATGGCGGGCATTTGGGATTCTGTCTGTTGGTGGATGAAAATATTTCACAATTGGAAACGGACAAAAGAGCGGCCCAACTCAGCGAATGTCAGGCGCAAGCGGGCAATGGCGCAAATAACAACAATAACCAAGCTGCAATGACGGTCGCACAATGTGCGCCATGGGCAGCCCACGCAACCAGACTACGCGAAGCGTCCAAGGCTTTGTGCCCACCACCTGCACCCGCCAACGGGGTTGTAATCGCCGAAATCATCTATCAACCTTATTGCGAAGCCCTTCCAAGCGATGTGGAGCGTCGCGCCACGGCTGATGGCATCATAAAAGAATTGCATCAAAAGATTGATGATGGTCAGGCAATGAAATGCCCTTAAATTTAGGCGCTGTTACTTCCGATTGTGAAAGATAAAGCCCAAGAAGTTCAGCAAAATTTGCGCCGCTAAGGTGGCGGTGGTGCCTGTGTGATCATAATCGGGGGCGACTTCCACTAGGTCGATGCCTATCACCTCATGGGTTTTGGAAACTGCCTGTAAAAGCTCGAGAACCTCGTAGTAAAGAAACCCACCGTGGCTGGGGGTGCCTGTTCCAGGAGCAATTGACGGGCAAAAGGCGTCAATGTCGATGGTGACGTATAATTTTCCCTTCGGAATACGTATTGCGGCCTGATCAACGCCCATTTGTCGAATTTGCCGCACCGAAAGAATATCGGATCCCCGCGATCGGGCATCCTCGTATCCTTCCTTGGCGGTGGAGCTTACATTGCGGATCCCAAATTGGGACAACCCGGTGACATAGTCTTTCTCTGCCGCGCGGCGCATAGGATTGCCATGACCAAAACGAACACCATGCCGTTCATCCACGAAATCTAGATGGGCATCGATTTGCAAGATGTGGAAATCCCCCTGATCATCAAATGCATTGACGGCAGGGATATTCACTGAATGATCACCACCCAGCAGAACGGGGATCGCACCTGCTTTCAACGCGGCGCGCACCGCTGTTTCGATATTCGCGTGGCTCTTGATCGTGTCGGTGTGAACAATATCGGCATCCCCCATATCGACGATACGAACATCTTCACCAAGATAGGTCGCATCATCTTCATGATCATAGGCGCCTGCATGCCCAAAGCTAAAGAGCGTCGATGCTTCGCGAATGGAACGCGGGCCAAACCGCGCGCCTGATCTAAATTGCGCGCCAAAATCAAAAGGTGCACCAATGACGGCAACGTCGGCGTCAATTTTGTTCCAATCCTCGACATAGGGTTTTTTCCCAAATGTGCTGATGCCCACAAAAGGCAGGTTCAGGCGTCCGCTTTCATATCCGTGTGACATCGGGGTGCTCCTTTTATCCCGCGCAGAGATTGTGCATTTCCGCTTTGTTTGACAAGAGGATTCAAAACCACTTTCCTTTTTGTCAAAGGCATGCGAAAGGGCAGTGCCAACACCGATATTCTCTAGGAGACCCCAAATGGAGATTCGTGAGGCCCTGACCTTCGATGATGTATTACTCGTACCTGCCGCATCAGAAGTGCTGCCCGCAGATGCAAATCTGCAAACAAATGTCACCAAATCGATTAGCTTAAACATCCCCTTGCTAAGCTCAGCAATGGATACAGTCACCGAAGCTAAGATGGCGATCGCAATGGCACAGGCTGGCGGTATGGGGGTTATTCATCGCAATCTAAGCGAAGACGAACAATCAGCTCAGGTACGCCGCGTAAAACGGTTTTTGTCTGGGACCGTATACAATCCCATCACGCTGCGACCCGATCAAACCTTGGGCGATGCAAAGGAATTAGCCGCGAAATACCGCATAACAGGCTTTCCTGTTACCGATAAAGCGGGTTTGGTTGTGGGTATTCTGACAAACCGAGATATGCGTTTTGTCGAGGATGACAACACGCCGGTTTCCGTAATGATGACCACCGATCATTTGGCTGTCGTTAAAGAGCCCGTGGATCGCGATGCAGCAAAATCTTTGATGCATGCGCGACGCATTGAGAAACTATTAGTAGTCGATGCCAGCGGCCAACTTAAAGGTTTGTTAACCATCAAGGATTTGGAGCAATCTGTCCTAAACCCATTTGCGTGTAAGGATGATTTGGGAAGGCTTCGCGTTGCAGCAGCGTCCACAGTTGGGGATGCGGGGTTTGCACGATCAGAACAGCTTATCGATGCAGGCGTTGATCTGTTGGTTATCGATACCGCGCACGGTCATTCGGCATCGGTTTCTGAAGCGGTGGAGCGTGTCAAAAAGCTGTCGAACGAAGTCCAAGTTGTTGCGGGCAATGTGGCAACGGCTGATGGAACAAAAACGCTGATCGATGCAGGCGCAGACGCTGTGAAGGTTGGTATTGGTCCAGGTTCTATTTGTACAACCCGTGTTGTGGCAGGCGTCGGAGTTCCGCAACTTTCGGCAATTGCAGAT
>CAZRFT010000039.1:0-5128 GCA_964599255.1 uncultured Neptunicoccus sp.
CCCAAGAGTTTGGGTTCTTCGTGGTTATGGCACTAGAAATTCGATCCGCTTCATCGAGCGTTGTCAGAACAATGACACAACCGCCAAAACCAGCCCCTGTCATCCGCGCACCTAGCGCCCCTGCTGATTTCGCAAGATCGATAATGGCGTCCATTTCTGGCTTAGAAACTTCAAACAGTTGAGAGAGGCTTTGATGCCCATCAAACATGATTTGGCCAAACCCCTTCACATCGCCAGATTTCAACGCCGCCACACAATCCAAGACGCGGTTATTGTCGCGTAAAACATGTTCTGCTTTTCGGCGATCATCCCTATCGTTCACTTGAACGAGCATTTCCAAATCAGCTTGGCGCAATGACGGCACCCCCATATCCGCACACGCCCTTTCGCACGAGGCGCGGCGGTCGTTGTAGGCATTTTCGGTGAGCTTGCGAGTAATTCCAGAATGAATTGTCAATAGCGCGGTATTTTCAAACATCGCCAATGTTTCCGTTTCGCCAGTGAATGTATCAAAAAACAAGGCTTGTCGCGCTGCACCCACAGAAATCACCATTTGATCCATAAGACCGCTGGCAACGCCAATAAATTCATTTTCGATCTTTTGGGCCAATCGGGCCAACTCGTCGTCGGAAAGTCGAAGATCAAACATCGTGCGTAAGGCGCGCAACATGGCCACCTCAATTGCTGCCGAAGAACTCACTGACGCGCCAACCGGCAATGTTGTGGAAACACTGGCACTAATACCATTTGTTTTGACACCTGAATATTGGATCGCACCTAACAGAAAATCCGACCAGCGCCCTTGTGCCGGTTTATCCAGTTTTCGGGCCTCAATCCCATCAAATGCCGTGCTTTGCGCCAAAAGCTGCCCGTCGTCGCGGTGCCCAAGCGTTATAGAAACGCCGAGATCAAGTGGCATGGGCAATACATAGCCATTATTGAAATCAGTATATTCGCCAATCAAATTGATCCGACCAGGTGCAAAAGCAAAAGCAGCAATCGGCCCAAATTCAACTTCATGTTGCTTTTGCAAGTTGAGATCAATCATTTGAGCAACTCCCTAAATTGCACTAAAGCAGAACCAAAGCGATGGAACGCCGTCAAGGGCAAGCAGATCAATATGAACTATTATCTTCATGAGCACGTAAAAACGGATAAGCGTAAATTGTGGCTCTATTCGGAAGGGGAGCGCAGCTACACATTCACCAATGACCTACCACCGGTCGAGAACCCCTCTAAACCGATCAAGCGTATGCACCCGCTTCGCGGCGAACCAGTGTTCTACAATCCAGGACGTAACACGCGCACGCTCAACCCGCCGCCTGACTATAACCCCCTCGCCCCTGTGGCGGTGGCTGGCTATCCAGGTGAAATACCTGTGACGGATTTTGAGGTCGCGATCTTTCAAAATCGTTGGCCAGGATTGATGCCGCTAGATGCCCCGAGTGATGTTGAAGAACCTGCCTACGGGCAGTGTGAAGTGGTTGTTTACACACCCGATGCAACTGGATCGCTTGCAGATTTGTCAGAAACGCGCATCTCTCTACTGTTGAATGCAATTGGCGATCGCGCCCAATGCCTGTTTGAAGATCCAAAAATTTCTTATGTTCTTCCATTTGAAAATCGCGGCGCACATGTTGGCACCACACTCCCACATCCGCATGGGCAAATCTACGCCTTTGAAGAACTACCACCAGCAATTGAAAACCAAATGAAGAACGCGACCAATCAAGATGTTTTCTCTGCGATGCTGAAAGTCGAAGACAAATACCGCCTTGCTGAAAACGATCATGCAGTCGTCATCTGCCCGCCCTTTTCGCGATATCCGTTTGAAATTTGGTTACTGCCAAAACAATCGATTTCAAATCCTAAAGACTTCAACGACACCGCACTCAAAGGGTTTGCATCGCTCTTGAAACAAACCGTTCGGTGCTATGACACGCTTTTCTCAACCCCAGTCTCTTACGCGATGTGGCATGCATTGCCCGCGCGTGGATTTAAAGATTGGCCGTATCACATTCAATTCTGGCCCTTGCAACGGGGTGAAGGGAAGCACAAGTTTTTGGCATCGGTAGAACAAATTACGGGGCTGTTTTTGAATGATGTCCTTCCCGAAGAAGCAGCGGAGATACTTCGGAAAAATTTTTGATGTGACAGCCGGTTTAACATTCGATACGTGTTCACCAAACTTCACTTGAGGAAACTATGGCACTCCCACAAACGCCTTCATTTCAACTACACGGAAAACGCGCCCTTGTCGCTGGCGGCACCTCTGGCATTGGGCGCGCTTGCGCGGTCTCGTTGTTGCAAGCAGGCGCTCATGTAACTGTGATCGCAAGGAACCAAGCCAAGCTTGAAGAAGTGCTGACAGAATTCATCGTTGAAGGCTATGACGCAGAAGGTTTGGCGGGAGATATCATTGACGTCAAAGCAACCCGTCAAATGATCGAAGAAAACGAACCCTTCGATATCCTTGTTAATTCTGCCGGTATGGCGCGCCATGGCCCCTCTTTGGAAACCACGGAAGAGGATTTTGAGGCCGTCGTCGATATCAATATGAAAGGTGCATATTTTCTGACCCAAGCCTGCGCGAAAAAATTGAAGGAGGCTGGAAAACCAGGAAGCCTGATTAATATTTCGAGCCAAATGGCCCATGTTGGTGGGATTGATCGTGCGGTTTACTGCGGGACAAAACACGCCGTCGAGGGTTTTACCAAAGCCATGGCCATTGAGTGGGGAAAAGCTGGCATTCGCGTCAATACTATTTGCCCGACATTCATCCGCACCCCACTGACGGCCTCCACTTTTGAGCAACCCGATAAAGTCAAATGGATCGAAGAAAAAATCAAACTCGGCCGCATTGGCGAAGTCGAAGATATTATGGGCGCCGTGGTGTTTCTTGCTTCTGATGCCAGCTCGATGATCACTGGCACCAGTCTGTTAATCGATGGCGGTTGGACCGCGGGCTAAAGCGGCTGCGCGGTCTCTACAAGTTTGGCAAAGAAACTCGCACCAATCGGGGCAATTTCGTCTTTGAAATCATATTCTGAATGATGAAGCCCGGGGCTATCGCCCTGCCCCAAGAATAGATACGCGCCAGGGCGCTCTTGTAGCATGTAAGCGAAATCTTCACCGCCCATCGATGGAACGACATCCGTATCAACCATATCTTTACCAACCAAATCACGCGCGACATCCGCTGCAAATTCCAACTGCGCACCATGGTTCACAGTTGCCGGATAGCCGCCCATATAATTTAACTCTGCCGTTGCCCCATGCGCCGCGGCCATATGTGTCGCGATCTCACTCATGCGGCGTTCCACCATTTCCTGCACTTCGGGTTTAAACGTACGCACCGTGCCCGTAATCTCCACGGTATCTGGAATAACATTAAAGGCGTCACCTGCATGAAATTGCGTGATGGATACCACCGCTCGATCAAAGGGACTGGTGTTTCGTGAGACAATGGTTTGATAGGCTTGAACAATTTGGGTTGCGACCACAATTGGATCGATTGACGCTTGGGGCATGGCCGCATGGCCGCCTTTGCCGGTCACCGTCAACGTGAAGCGATCAGCCGCTGCCATAATCGGCCCCGTGCGACCAGCAATAGCGCCAGTTTCAAGCCCAGGCCAATTGTGAATAGCGAAGACTTGGGCAATGCCGAATTGGGTCATGATCCCCTCTTCACACATTACGCGACCCCCACCAAACCCTTCCTCTGCAGGCTGAAAGATTAAAGCGACGCGACCAGAAAAGTTGCGCGTCTCGGACAGGTATTTGGCGGCGCCCAGCAACATGGTTGTATGCCCATCATGTCCGCAAGCATGCATCTTTCCTTCGATTTTGGATTTATAGGGCAGATCACGCACCTCTTGGATTGGCAGCGCATCCATATCAGTGCGCAGCCCAATCGTGTCGCCTGGACCTTGCCCGTTAATAATGGCAACAACGCCAGACGTCGCAATCCCATCATGGATTTCATCGACACCAAATTCCTTTAACCGCTCGATGACAAAGGCCGCCGTGTTGTGGCAATCAAATCCCAGTTCTGGGTTTTGGTGGATATGCTGGCGCCACTCTTTCATTTCATCTGAATAGGCGGCAATGCGGTTGATTACAGGCATGAATCGCTTAACCTCGTTTAGGAGCCAAAGAGTTAGCGTAAAAGAGTTGGAATGACAAAGACGATTGAAGAGAGCCAGAAACTTTGCCTGTCAGATAGTGGAGAAATGGAACGGCTGCTTGAGATTATGCGCCGCCTTCGCGATCCTGAAACAGGGTGTCCATGGGATATTGAACAATCATACGCCTCAATCGCGCCATACACGATTGAGGAAGCTTACGAGGTTGAGGATGCGATTGCGCGAGAAGATTATGAGGCACTTGAGGGCGAATTGGGGGACCACCTACTTCAATCTGTTTTCCATGCTGACATTGGTCGGTCTCTGGGTCATTTTAGCTTTGAAACTATTGTAAAATCGATTTGCGATAAAATGGTAACCCGCCATCCCCATGTCTTTGGCGATGAAAGCGGGAACAAAACAGCAGAGCAACAAACCCGCGACTGGGAAAAAATGAAAGCGGTCGAGCGGGGGTCGGCCCGCACCTTGGACGGGGTTGCGGGCAACCTTCCCTCTTTGACCCGTGCTGTGAAACTTCAGAAACGCGCCGCACGCGTTGGGTTTGATTGGCCGTCAACGGATGAGGTCTTAGACAAGATCGTCGAAGAAGCAGACGAATTGCGCGACGCATCGAAGGACGAGCAATTTGAGGAATTTGGCGATCTGCTATTTGTTGTCGCGAATTTGGCGCGGCATCTGAAAATCGACCCAGAGGAAGCACTCCGTTCCGCCAATCGAAAATTCATCCGCCGCTTTGAACGCATTGAGGACCTACTGGAAGCCCAAGGTAAATCGCCATCACAAAGCGATTTGGAGGAAATGGACGCGCTTTGGGATCAGGTAAAAGCGGAAGGTTTATAAATCCAAGTATTTTTGTCAGAAAAGACTTGACCGAGTAAATTAGTCGGATTAATCGGAGTCCATCAAATATTGGAGCCCATGATGACTTTTTTCTCCCGTGCCTTTGTCGCCATGACGGCAATCGCCGTTGCCTTCCCCGCGAT
>CAZRFT010000040.1:0-2248 GCA_964599255.1 uncultured Neptunicoccus sp.
GAATCACAAAATCGGAATCGGATTTTAGGACATGGTCTATGACCGCCTGTGCTTCTGTCGTATTCTTGGGAACGTACCTGGTCTTAGGTGTTTTGATAAATTTCTCTATATAGCCACGCGTCAACGCTGTGTTTGTCGCAGGGTCAACAGGCGCGACTATTTCATCGGCGTGTAATTTTGAACCCATCCCAAGAGCGGCAAGACCAGCTGTAACGTTCCCCAAAAATCTTCGACGCGGTATCACCGAAATCTTCCTTCACAAATTATTCGGGCAACGGATGCTAGTTTGGAAAATTTTCTAGCGCGGCCAGCGCATCGTTGCTAGGGTAAAATAAATCCTAGGAGGCAGCTTATGAAATTTTTCAATACCCTCGCCATATTATTCGTGGCCCTATTTGGTTACGCGCAAATGGCAGGCGCAACAGCTGCGCCTCTTCCGATCATTCATAGCAGTTCTTCATCGGCTTTAAACGAGATTGATATTTTTGCGGATAATATGGGGTCTGCGTCAAAGGGAGGTATGGCTGACGCAGGAATGGCGACCCAAACATCCTCGGTCACCCCATTTGGCATTTGGATAGCGGGCGAGACGCATAATCTTTCGGGACCTTTTGTTGCAGATTTTGATGGCAATGAAGCCGCCATCGCATTGGAGACACAGATTTCGCCAAATGTTCTGGTCGGCCTTGGGCTGTCCCATCAATCCTATAGTCGGCAGTCAGAAAGCTTTACCGTGAAATCGGTGGCGCCTTATCTGAGTTTCAATGGGCCAAACGGATTTGGACTTGATGCTATGGTGGTCGTTGGCGATCTTGATGGCTATTGGACCGCGCCCTTGTTGTTTGATCGGGAAAGCTACTACGTCAAGCTGAGAGCGGGCAAATTTGATCTGGGCGGGTTTCAGGCCGTGCCTTTTATCTCTTATTCGGACAGCGAAATTGGCAATAGTTCAGTATACGCAGCCGAAATCCAGCGATTGCTGGTCGGGGCGGACGTAAAGCTAAGCACAGGATCGTGGGACACGTTTTTAAAACTCGCCTACTCTGATTTATCTGGACGTGAAGTGACCCCGGGGATCCTCACCTATGAAGAAACGGGGCCGTTGGTCAAACTGGGAACCTATGGGCAGCTTGGCAATGGCACATTGAAGTTAGAGATGGGCTATGAACGTCACCTAAGGGACGTGCGCGATCTTTCCTTGAGCGCTTCATTCGGCTTTCCCTTTTAACCTCTGAATAAAACGCTCTTAAGGCGGCAGGTGGTTTGATGGTTTCTTCCTGCCTAAGTAGCATCGCTCAAACCGCTGTACTGGACCTCTTATTGATCTTTTTTGAGGTACAATTTCATGGTTGCGAGATCGCTGCCACGGTGTAAAACCCAGTAAATCTTAGCCAGGGTAAGGGACAACTATGCGCTATTTTTGGAATTTGATTATTGCGTGTTTGATCACCGTATTTTCATCCGCGGCTTTTGCGGGTGGGCCAGCCCACATCATAATTTCGTCGTCCAATGCAAATCAGATGGAAAACATCATGGACGGTATTGGTACCGGTGTCGGAAATACCGACAGCCGCTCATTCGTTGCGCTTGAGACAACCCAAGGCAGCGCTGCCGGCTCATGGGGTCATTGGTATCGATTGGAAATTCAAACGGTGGAACGCAACGAGGGATCTTTTCAAACCTTCCAAGGCCATGATTTAGCGCTCGGGTTCGAACGGCGGATTTCACCACTTGTTCTGGTCGGGCTTGCGCTTGGGGAACAGCGCTACAACAGCAACAGTGGCAACTACAGATCTGATTCACAAGCCTTCGCCCCCTATTTCTCGTTTGATTTTGGGCGTGGGTTTGGCGTGGACGCGCTTTATCTGAAATCCGACAACAGCTTTGGGAACAACCGCCCCCGTGGGGCACGTGAAGGCTTTGCCGTTCGTCTAAATGCCGGCGCCTTTCCTTTTGGTGAATTGCTAATCAATCCGTTTGCTTATTACTCGCAGAGTGAACAAGGTATTTTTGGGTCTAACTCGGTTTCCTCCATGCGGAAAATGGCAGGGATTGATGCCACCTATTCCTTTGAAAATTTTGAAGCCTTTGCCCGTGTTGCCCGCGACATTAAATATGGAAATTATGGGCGCGTTGAATCCTTAGATGAAGCGCATAGTGGTAATAGCTTTCGGCTTGGTGTTTCTGGCGCATTGGGTGGGGGCACAATTTCGGCCAGCTTTGGTCGCGAGAACGATCCCGATGGCGT
>CAZRFT010000041.1:0-3051 GCA_964599255.1 uncultured Neptunicoccus sp.
TGCTGTGCGCGATGGTCTGACCCCAACAAAAGAATGGAAATCACGTGTTCGCGGCGAAGATTGGTTCCCCGGTGACACGGCCAATTCTGGCATTGGTCAGGGCTTTGTACTCGCTTCGCCCATTCAATTGGCGATGATGACTGCGCGCCTTGCCTCTGGCAATCAGGTCAATCCGCGATTGGTCAATATGGTTGACGGCCGGTTCACAGAAAACCTCGGGGGCGACGCCCTGCCCTTTGCGCAAGAACATCTTGATATCATTCGTCGTGGTATGTGGGAAGTTTCCAATCATGGGCGCGGTACGGCGCGCGGATCTGCACTGCGTGGGAAGTTCAAAATGGCAGGGAAAACGGGAACCTCGCAGGTACGCTACATCACTGCACAAGAGCGCGCCCAGGGTGTGACCCGCAACGAAGATTTGCCCTGGAACCGTCGGGATCACGCGCTTTTTGTTGGCTTTGCGCCTTTCGAAAACCCCCGCTACGCGGTTGCTGTTGTGGTTGAACATGGGGGTGGGGGATCACGCGCCGCCGCACCGATCGCACGCGACGTGATGGAAAAAGTGCTTGCACTTGACGAAGCGGGCTATGGCGACCCGTCTAACTCTCAGCGCTCAAGGACATAGGCACTTATGGTTTCGTTGAGCACATCTTACGATACAACCCCGCGCGGTTTGCATAAGCTTCTAAGCTTCCATTGGCCGCTCCTTCTGCTTATCACTGCTGCTTCGGGCATTGGTATCTTGATGTTATTCTCGGTCTCTGGTGGCAATTTCGATTTGTGGGCAAGACCCCAAATGATGCGCTTTGGAATGGGTTTGACCCTGCTGACCATTGTTGCGTTTATCCCAATTGCCTTTTGGCGCAATTTCTCCGTCATCGCCTACCTATTAGGGCTCGCGCTTTTGATCTTTGTGGAAGTGGCTGGTATTCAAGGTAAGGGGGCACAGCGCTGGATCGATTTAGGCTTTATGCGCCTGCAGCCTTCCGAATTCATGAAAATCGCACTCATCATGATCTTGGCCTTTTACTACGATTGGCTCGATCCTCGTCGCGTCTCTCACCCCCTATGGCTGTTGCCGCCAATTATATTAATCCTAATCCCGGTTGCCTTTGTCGTGAAACAACCTGACCTCGGCACGGCTATTTTGTTAGCTGGCGGCGGCGGAGCCATCATGCTTTTAGCAGGGGTCAGCCTTTGGTATTTCGCTGCAGCTATCGGCGGCGCAGTCGGCGCAGTTAGTTTTGTTTTGAACTCACGCGGCACAGCCTATCAAGTGCTCAAGGATTACCAATACCGGCGTATCGAGACTTTCTTGGATCCTTCCTCTGATCCGCTTGGTGCGGGTTACCACATCACTCAATCTAAAATTGCGCTAGGATCGGGGGGGTATTCGGGGCGCGGCTTTATGGAAGGCACACAAAGCCGGCTTAACTTTTTACCCGAAAAACACACTGATTTTATCTTCACCACTTTTGCAGAGGAATTCGGTTTCCTTGGCTCGGTTTCCCTACTCGCCATCTATATGGCCATCGTATTTTGCTGCATTTTTAGTTCTGTCATGAACAAAAATAGATTTGGCAGCTTGCTGACTATGGGGGTGGGTGTCACCTTCTTTTTCTATTTTGCCGTCAACATGCTGATGGTTATGGGCCTTGCGCCTGTGGTGGGCGTCCCATTGCCCTTAGTTAGCTATGGTGGTTCCGCCTTGCTTGTATTGATGGGGGCTTTTGGTTTGGTGCAAAGCGCCCATATTCATAGAGACCGAAGATGATCAAAATATTATATGCCGCGAAGCCTGAAGAATTTGAAGCCTATCAGGGGTATATCAATGCCGGCCTTTCGGAATTAGGTATTGAAAATACGATCGTAGAGAAATCGGATAACCCTGCAGGAATCGACTACATCATCTATGCGCCAAGCAGCGGCCTGCAAGATTTCACCGCATTCACGAACACGAAATTGGTTCAGAACCTATGGGCGGGCGTTGAAACCACGGTTGGAAACAAAACCCTGACACAACCTTTTGCCCGAATGGTTGAATTTGGATTGAAGCAGGGCATGATCGAGTATGTAACGGGTCATGTATTGCGTCATCATTTGGATACCGATTTCTTTGCAAAGCAAAAGCCAGGGGTCTGGCGCGACGATCACGTTCCGCCATTAACGCGCGATCGGGTTGTTGGCGTTCTGGGATTGGGCGCCCTGGGTCAAGCCTGTGCAGAAAGCCTCGCTACTTTGGGCTTTCAAGTTATGGGATGGAGCCGATCGCCAAAAACAATCGAGAATATAACCTGCTTGAACGGAGAAAGCGGTTTAAAAACACTTCTGGGCCAAGCCGAAATCATCGTCTTACTTCTTCCCAACACGCCTGCAACGCATCACATCATCGATGCCGAGAGCATTTCGATGATGAAAGAAGGCGCTGCAATCATCAATCCAGGGCGGGGCTCTTTGATCAATGATGATGCGCTATTGGACGCACTAGACAGCGGCCATATTTCTGCGGCGACACTTGATGTCTTCGCAACAGAACCCTTGCCCGCCGATCACCCCTATTGGGCGCATTCAAATGTTCTGGTTACCCCGCATGTTGCTTCGGCCACGCGCATTGAAACAGCCACCCAAACCGTGATTGAAAATATACGCCGCGGCGAAGCTGGCGAAGAATTCCTTCATTTGGTTGATCGCGACTTGGGGTATTAAACCAATTTCGGGGGTTGGGAGCTATCCGTTCCCCCAGTTGGTTCCACGCGCGGAAGATCAAATCGAAGACCATGTTTAGCAAAAACAGCCGCAATTGGGTCGCTTGCGTCCAAAAACATCACATCAATGGAAACTGCTTCAAAACCACTAAAATGTAAGGCTTCAGATATCGTGTTGGCCATTGCTTCCTCGCTGCCTGCAACAACATCGATAAAGGCCAAAAGGCTCATCTGAGCGCCCGTATCATAGACGGCATCCGCTAAATACGCATGATTTGCAAACCCAACCATGCCTGCAAGCTTTCGATCAAGAACACACACGACGTCCTCTGGAAGGCTGGGCGGG
>CAZRFT010000042.1:0-18636 GCA_964599255.1 uncultured Neptunicoccus sp.
GTCGCGGGCGAAAACGGCCTTAGATAGTCAGACGCAACTTGCCCTGCGCCAGTGCGCGAAGGCGGATGAATTGGGATATGTCATCCTAGAGCTAGATAAGTTCGAAGCCCTGTCAGAGGAAATCCAAACTCGCATTTTGGCTCATACGGTCTGGTGGATTACAGGAGAGCTGTATCGCCCTCGATATACCGCGCTGTTTCATTGTCTGACCGAGATGTTGGCGGGTCGCGGCAGTACCGTAAATGGGTGTCAGATTGTCCTTAAAAACAGAGACGCATATATTTGTAGAGAGGCAAATGCAGCGAAATCCATTCTCGATGATCGTTGGTTTGTCGCTGATGGCGTTTCGCCAGTTACCTTTGATCCTGAGGGTATCGAAAATTGGCGAGAGCTTGCACCCCGAAAAGAGCTTTTGACAACTGTGCCGACAGTGATCAGTGGAAAAGGACCGCTTTCCCCAATTCCGAAATCAGTATGGGGCCAAAAATTCGCGCTCATTCGGCCTGCTCACGAGTTCTTGACGTCCATTGTGACGCATTGAAGTTTCGCATAAATGCTATACATTCGGTTGATGACAAAAACACGCCCGTTTCAATACTAACCAAGGGGGCGGTTTTAAAAGGAGTTTCACGTGAATAACGGTAGAAATATTTTCATTTGGATTGCGCTTTTCTTTCTGATGATGGGATTGTTCCAGATGTTTGGGGCAAATAACACGGCTCAAACGGGATCAGAGATCACATATTCAGAAGCTGTTGATCGCATCGAAGGTGGAGAAGTTAAAACCGCGCGCTTAGATGGCGAGCGTATGGTGTTGGTTTTGCGAAATGACGAGATTTTGCAGACTATCGTCCCCAATGGCGAAAACAATACAGAGATAACAAGTACCCTGCTTGATGCAGAGGTGGAGATCATTGCCGTGCGCCAACAGCAATCTGGTTTTGCCACGCTTGTTCAATATCTCTTGCCGTTTGTCCTGATCATCGGGGTGTGGATATATTTCATGAACCGCATGCAGGGTGGTGGCCGCGGCGGCGCTATGGGTTTTGGAAAATCAAAGGCGAAGCTTTTGAACCAAGACGCCGACCGCAAAACCTTCGATGATGTGGCTGGAATTGATGAAGCCAAAGAGGAACTTGAAGAGATCGTGGAATTCCTTCGCGACCCGCAAAAATTTTCCCGTCTTGGCGGACAAATTCCTAAGGGCGCTTTGCTAGTTGGTCCTCCGGGTACAGGTAAAACGCTTCTTGCACGGGCGATTGCGGGTGAAGCAGGCGTTCCTTTCTTTACGATTTCGGGTTCTGACTTTGTAGAAATGTTCGTGGGCGTAGGCGCCTCGCGTGTGCGCGATATGTTCGAACAAGCCAAGAAAAACGCACCGTGCATCGTCTTTGTTGACGAGATTGATGCGGTGGGTCGTCACCGTGGTGCTGGATATGGCGGCGGCAATGACGAACGCGAGCAAACCTTGAACCAACTATTGGTCGAGATGGATGGTTTTGAAGCGAATGAAGGTGTGATCCTGATTGCTGCAACAAACCGCCCAGATGTGCTAGATCCCGCACTTCTTCGCCCTGGTCGATTTGATCGTCAAGTACAGGTACCAAATCCTGATATCAATGGGCGTGTCAAAATTCTTGAGGTGCACAGCAGCAAAACGCCATTGGGCCCCGATGTTGACCTGCGCATCATTGGTCGTGGGACGCCTGGGTTTTCAGGTGCTGATCTTGCGAACCTTGTGAATGAAGCTGCATTGATGGCGGCGCGCACTGGAAAACGCTTCCTGACCATGGAAGATTTCGAGAATGCTAAAGACAAAGTGATGATGGGCTCTGAGCGCCGCTCGCTTGTGATGACGGAAGATGAAAAGAAGCTGACCGCATATCACGAAGCAGGCCATGCAGTTGTGGGATTGAACATGCCACAGCATGATCCGATCCATAAGGCAACAATCATTCCACGCGGACGGGCGCTGGGTCTGGTATTGTCCTTACCTGAACGTGATCAGCTATCTGTGTCCTTTACTAAATACAAATCCCAAATCGCGATGGCGATGGGGGGACGTGTTGCGGAAGAATTGATTTTCGGCAAAGAGAACGTAACGTCCGGTGCGGCCTCCGACATTCAGCAGGCGACGCGTATCGCGCGTGCGATGGTGACGCAGTTTGGATTTGATGATGAGCTGGGCTTTGTCGATTATGCGAACGAAAACCAAAGCTATCTTGGGAACTACCAATCGTCTTCGAACCACTCTGGCATTACGCAAAAAATGATCGATGACAAAGTGCGCGATTTAATTGACGAAGGCTACGAGACAGCAAAGAAAGTGCTAACCAAGAAGAAAAAGGATTTTCATCGACTGGCAGAGGGTCTGTTAGAATACGAGACTCTCACGGGCCCAGAAATCCAACAGGTTATTGCTGGCAAACCGTTGAATCGAGACGAAGATGGTGGTAGTAGCCCCGATGACAAAGGCTCAGCAAGCTCTGTCGCTTCAATTCCAAAAACGGCAGCCAAAAAACGGCGCAAACCGCGCGATCCTGGCATGGATCCAGAGCCACAGACCTAGTTTAGCATCAGATAACGCATGGGCAGTTGTAGTGCTGCTTCATGCGCGCCTGTCGTAACTTGAAAAATTTGGAATTCGTGCAATACTGACCCCTATAGTCATAGGAGGTCCGTATGGGGTTAAAGGTAAATCGAAGAAGTTTATTAGGGTACGCGTCTTTGCTGGGCGTGGCCACGTTAAGTTCCACGAAGTCCGTTTTGTCTGGCGACTTTGGAGGCGGTGGCATTACAATCCGAGGGCTTTATCGCCAACGAGATTTAACGCAATTCGATTCTAATGAAGCCCAAAAGGTGTATCAGGCAGCGCTTGGCGGTCGGAATATTTTAGTCGACGGACTTAATCGCAGTTTTTCGCTAATGCTGTTTGCCATCGTGTTTTTCAATTTAAATAAAGGTAAAAAGCTAATTCGCGATATGGGTAAGCTTACTTCAAATAGTCCCAGAATTAAGAGACTTGATAAGGAATTGTCGACTGCCAAAAAAGATCGAGC
Organism: uncultured Neptunicoccus sp.; assembly: GCA_964599255.1. Taxonomy (GTDB): domain Bacteria; phylum Pseudomonadota; class Alphaproteobacteria; order Rhodobacterales; family Rhodobacteraceae; genus Amylibacter. The sequence continues at coordinate 3,060 of CAZRFT010000042.1, forward strand.
GAAAAAGAAAGACAAGTTAGATTCTGGCAAACAAGAAGGGCTGAAATATAAGATCAATCTTTCAAGCTATGAGTATTCTGTTGGATATTATGACAATGTAAGAAAGTGGCGTCGTAGCCCCTCTATTGGGATAACGGCTAGCTTTTAAAGAAGATGATTGTTTGATCGCATTGATCGATCCAACCATGTTCAGAAGCTAGTTTTGGAGTGCCAGCGCTCGTTCAAATAGATTGCCCCGTTAAAATCCTTTATTTGGGCGCAGTATTGGAAAGGGAAGAGACCCTTTCTTCGTCGTCTCATCAAAGCTTGGCCTTAGGGTTTGGCGGATTTCGTGCGGATTCTCATATGGGGATTACTCGCGGCGCCTGTTCGCGCGTCAAAGACTTATATCCATCAGGGGTAACAATTTTCAACACACGCCAACTCAGCATTGTTTCTCAAGAAGATCTTGATGCTATTGCGCAAGAGATGGGGATAGAGGTTTTGCGGCCTGAATGGATTGGGGCCTCTATGGTTGTGTCGGGCATACCTGATTTTACGCATATCCCCCCGTCAAGCCGCCTTCAGGCACCAAGCGGTGCAACTGTGACAATTGATATGGAAAACAGGCCCTGCATGCTACCTGCACCCATTATTGAGGCGCATTGCCCTGATAAGGGAAAATTGTTCAAATCGGCGGCTAAGGGCCGACGGGGCGTGACGGCCTGGGTAGAGAGGGAAGGCGAGATTAGGGTTGGCGATGAATTGAAGTTATTTATTCCAGATCAACCAGAATGGAGTTATAAAAAAGACTTTTAAGTCGTATAAATAACATGTAGCTCACCGATTGAGCGGCAGGTGACGGGCGTTCGGCGAAAATTGTTCTGAAATGTCGGAAATATCGCCCTATTCCTGCTCAAATCCAAGCAAATAAGATCAAATCGAATCTTTGGGAGTTTAGACATGGCCTATAAAACCGATATTGAAATTGCACGCGAAGCAAAAAAGAAGCCGATTATGGAAATCGGTGGGAAGTTGGGAATACCAGAAGCTGATTTGATGCCCTACGGCCATGATAAAGCAAAAATCAGTGCTGATTTCATCAAGTCCAAAGCGAAAGACAAAGATGGCAAGCTAATCCTTGTCACCGCTATTAACCCAACACCTGCTGGTGAAGGCAAGACCACCACCACAGTTGGACTTGGCGACGGTCTGAACAAGATTGGCAAAAATGCGATGATCTGTATTCGTGAAGCGTCTCTTGGACCAAACTTTGGTATGAAGGGTGGTGCTGCGGGCGGCGGCTACGCGCAAGTTGTTCCGATGGAAGATATGAACCTGCATTTCACAGGTGACTTCCACGCGATTACATCTGCCCATAACCTTCTTTCTGCGATGATCGACAACCACATTTATTGGGGTAATTCGCTAGAGATTGATACGCGCCGCGTATCTTGGCGCCGTGTTGTGGACATGAATGACCGAGCGCTTCGTCAGATTAACGTCTCTTTGGGTGGCGTTGCCAATGGCTTCCCACGCGAGGGCGGCTTTGACATCACAGTGGCATCAGAAGTGATGGCAATACTTTGTCTGGCATCTGATCTGGATGATCTTCAAAAACGCCTTGGTGATATGATTGTCGCTTATCGCCGTGACCGCTCGCCTGTTTACTGCCGCGATATCAAAGCAGACGGCGCGATGACGGTTCTACTTAAAGATGCGATGAATCCTAACCTTGTTCAAACTCTGGAAAACAACCCGGCATTTGTTCATGGTGGCCCGTTTGCTAACATTGCACACGGTTGTAACTCCGTTGTCGCGACAAAGGCAGCGCTGAAACTGGCCGATTATGTTGTAACGGAAGCTGGATTTGGCGCTGATTTGGGCGCAGAAAAGTTCTTGAACATCAAATGCCGCAAAGCGGGCCTTGCACCATCAGCGGTTGTTTTGGTTGCAACGATCCGAGCGATGAAGATGAACGGTGGTGTTGCGAAAGCTGATCTGGGTGAAGAAAACGTTCAGGCGGTAAAAGATGGCTGTCCGAACCTCGGCCGTCATATCGAAAACCTTAAGAGCTTCGGCGTACCCGTGATTGTTGCGATCAACCATTTTGTGACGGATACGGAAGCAGAGGTTCAAGCGGCGAAAGATTTTGTGGCAGAGCAAGGCTCTGAGGCGATTGTATCTCAGCATTGGGAACATGGTTCAGAGGGCTCAAAAGCACTTGCGACACGTGTCGCAGAAGTGGCCGATGCTGATATGTCGAACTTCGCTCCAATCTACCCTGATGAAATGCCACTTTTCGAGAAAATCGAAACAATCGCAAAACGCATCTATCGGGCGGATGAAGTTTTGGCAGATAAGAAAATTCGAGATCAGCTAAAACTTTGGGAAGAGCAGGGTTACGGTAATTTGCCTGTTTGTATGGCAAAGACGCAATACAGCTTCTCCACTGATCCAAACTTACGTGGTGCCCCAACAGGCCATAGCGTTCCCGTGCGCGAAGTTCGACTAAGCGCTGGTGCGGGATTCATCGTTGCGATCTGTGGTGAGATTATGACGATGCCGGGTCTGCCAAGGGTTCCCTCTGCTGAGGCAATTATGCTTAATGATGATGGACAGATCGACGGTTTGTTCTAATTAAAGTAAAGCGCGACATTGGAGCATCGAGCCCCAATGCCGCGCGCCAAAGCTTTGGCGGATAGGGAGAAGAGAATGGCAGAAATTATCGACGGGAAAGCCTTTGCCGCAAATGTTCGTGGGCAGGTGGCAGATGAAGTTTCTAAGCTCAAAGAGGAACATGGAATTACGCCGGGTTTGGCGGTTGTGCTGGTGGGCGAAGATCCTGCAAGCCAAGTTTATGTGAAGAATAAACATGCCTCTACGATCGAAGTAGGGATGAACAGCTACGAACATCGTTTGCCTGCTGAGACATCTGAGAAGGATTTGTTGGCGCTGATTGATGAGTTGAATGCCGACGAGAATGTACACGGGATTCTTTGCCAACTACCGCTTCCAGATCACCTGAATGAAGATTTGGTGATCAATTCGATTGCGCCAGAAAAAGATGTAGATGGGTTTCACATCTCAAATGTTGGATTGTTGGGAACGGGTCAGAAGTCCATGGTGCCTTGCACGCCGCTTGGCTGTTTGATGATGCTTCGCGATTATCACGGTTCGCTTTCAGGAATGAATGCAGTCGTGGTTGGGCGTTCTAATATCGTTGGCAAGCCGATGGCGAACCTTTTGCTGCGCGATAGCTGCACGGTAACGATCGCACATTCACGTACCAAAGATATTGAAGAGCTATGTAAGCAAGCTGATATTTTAGTGGCGGCTGTGGGTCGTCCGGAGATGATCACGGGTGATTGGGTCAAGCCGGGCGCGACAGTAATTGATGTAGGCATCAACCGCATTCCGCATCCTGAAAAAGAAGGCAAGACCAAGCTTGTAGGCGATGTTGAATTTGCCTCTGCTGAGGCTGTTGCGGGTGCGATCACGCCTGTGCCGGGCGGGGTGGGTCCGATGACAATTGCTTGTCTATTGGCCAATACTTTGACGGCTTGTTGTCGGAAAAATGGGCTGGCTGAACCGCAAGGTTTGACGGCCTAAGAGCGCAGATGTCCTAGCTAGGACATATGGCTAAGCTATTGATAAATTTATAATTTTGATACGGGGACGCTGACTGTTTGGCGTCCCGTTAAGACTGCCACGGCATCCGTCGAGATCAGCGATTGGATGGCGGGGTCTTGGACCTTTAACCCGCCCGTATAGGTGCCAAAGGCAGGCATAATGACCTGTGATTTGTCGATGAGAAAGCAAGGCGCGGACTTTCCAACACCGCCCGCACTAATACGCGCCTTGGGATGATAGTGACCCGTGATTTGAATAGCACCATCATCTGAATGGATATGGCGAAAAATGATCCCTTGATGATCATATTCTTTTAGATGTGTGCCGCTGATTTCCGTGGGACCTGCCTCGTGATTGCCTTCGATCCAGATCCATTCGCGCCCGGCAATCATCGAGTAAAGCGCGTTGAGATCGGACTGTTCGACCTCGTCTAGCGCTTGGAGATCGTCGAAACTATCGCCCAGACAAATCACGCGCTTAGGATCTAGACGGGCAATTTCGTCTGCAAGTCGTGAAAGTGTTTCATGGGTTTCAAAGGGCGGTAAAAGCCCCCCTTCGCGACGAGCGAAGCGGGAAGATTTCCCCAGATGCATATCAGAAACACAAAGAAGTTTTTCTGCCGCCCACCATAAACACCCAGACGGCAGGGCGGTAAGTGATGCATCCCCCAGCTTAAACTCGTATCCCATGAGCGCGATCAGACGAAAAATTATGGGGCATTGCAAGTCCCTTCCTGATGCAATTGGGTTGGGTTAAAGAGGAAAGAAAATCAAAGCAGATACATTTTGGGAATTTATGAAATCATAGGTCTAAGCGTTGCTGCATTCTGCACTTCGGCGATCACGGCTGTTGTTGGTGCAGGTGGGGGAACGATGCTGCTTGCGATTATGCTTCAGTTTCTTCACCCTATTGCTGCCCTTCCCGTGCATGGGGCCGTACAGCTGGCGTCTAACACGACCCGCGTATGGCTGTTTTGGAAAGATTTGTCCTGGCCAATCATTGGTCGGTTCATCGCCTTGATGCCAATTGGTGTTTGGATGGGATTAAAACTTTTCCAAGGTTTACCGGCCGAAGGCATTCAAATTCTAATCGGTCTTTTTGTTCTGTTATCTCTGCTGACCTCCCACATTCGGCGCTGGCGACCAAAGGACTTGCCACTATGGGCCTTTGTTCCGCTGGGCTTGGTCACGGGTGCTCTGAATATGGTCGTTGGGGTCATTTCTCCAATTTTGGGCGCGTTAATCATTCGCAAGGACCTGTCCAAAGAGGGCGTTGTTGGAACTTTGGGCTTTTTTGGATTTGCAGGCAATTTGTTGAAGATTACAGGCTTTAGCTTCATTGGATTTAGCTTTGTCGAATTCGGGCCCTTGATATTGGCCATGGTCCCAGCCGCAATTATTGGCACACATTTAGGAAAGAGGATTTTGCAAAATGTGAATGAAGCAAGTTTTCGTATTGCATTCCAACTGGTCTTGATCGCTTTGGCGCTTAAGCTAATTTTCGTTGACGGTTTCGCACTGTTCGGCTGAAATCCGGCCCCGTTCGTTGGGGAATTTGTCGCAGCCTGCCTGCATTGACCGTGCAAGTGTTGAAGACTACTTTTTGTTCACGGCTATTCCTTAATTCTCCCTAAGCCTGCCGTGAAAGAAAGGTCCCATGACTGATCGTCCTATGAAACCAGCAATCCTTAAGGGGTTGCGGAATCGGTGCCCAAATTGCGGCGAGGGCAACATCATGCCGCGCTATTTGAAAATTGTTCCAGAATGCCCGCATTGCAAAACTGAGCTTGGTCGCGCGCGCGCGGATGATGGGCCAGCCTATTTAACGATTTTGGTCGTCGCGAAGCTTTTGGTGCCCCCTATGGCATGGGTCTACACAGACTATGATCCAAATGCGTTCTGGGTGACATTGGGTTTTTGCACGGTCGCGTTGCTGATGTCCTTGTTTTTATTGCCAAGGTTCAAGGGCATGATGGTGGGTATTCAGTGGGCAAATCGGATGTATGGGCTTTAGCTTAGCTGGTCCAATCCCGCCTCGGACATTAGTTGTGCGGCACGCGTTTGTATAAGCTCTTCGCGCCCCATGCCATCAATTGGGACTTTACCAATCTCTAACAAGAGAGGTGCTGCGAGCGGTGTAATATGGGGCGCTTGGCGATGATCAATTCGCCCCTTTGTGCGCTCAAGAAATTCTTCGATCCGCGCGTAATCTACCATACCCGACATAGCTTGATCTTGGGTGACGCGCATCAATAGGTGATCCGGTTCATATTTGCGTAGCGTGTCATAGAGGATGTCAGAGGAAAAGGTGACTTGCCTTCCTGTTTTGCGTTTTCCCATGACTGCTTTGTCGATCAAACCAGCAACGCTTGCGATGGATTTGAAGCTACGTTTCATGACGGCGTTTGACCCCAACCAGTCATCAAATGTATGACGGATTGCTGCGATATCGAGAACTTCGCGAGGTTCTTTGACCGCGTGGATTGACCAAATAAGAAGCGCGTAATCGGTTGGGACAAAACCAATAGGACCAAGGCCCAAATCCTCCATCCGTTTGGTAAGTAGTAGACCAAGCGTTTGATGGGCGTTGCGACCAGCGAAGCCATAGATGCAGGTATATTGCGTGTCGCCGCGTTCAAATCCTTCGACAAGAAGTCGGTCGGCCCTAGGCAGAGCAGAGATGTCGTTTTGAAGACGAAGCCAATCTTTGCAATACTCTGGCAAGTCACTTTCGGAATAGCGACCCAAAAGATCGATCACCCGATGAGAGAGTCGGGTCGTGGCTGCAAATTTGGTCCCGTCAAAGACAGCTATTTTTGGTTTTTTGGAAGCAGCATTTGTGACCTCTACAACCATTTCGCGCAAGCCCTCGTACCGCACGGTTTGACCGCCGATAAGAAATGTATCGCCTGGAATTAAGCCTGCGGCGAAAGCTTCTTCGACCTCACCCAGTGGTTTCCCGCCTCGATGCTTGTAGCGCACCTTGAGCGTGTCCGTATCGACAATTGTGCCGATGTTCATGCGAATGCGCGTTGCCAGTCTGGGGTCGCGAAGCTGCCATTTTCCATTGCGTTCTAGGAGGCGCTGCCAACGATCGTATTTTCGAAATGCGTAGCCCCCAGTGGCCGCGTATTCGAGGCAATCCTTGAATTGTTCTCGCATCACATTGCGGAACGGCCCGGCCATGCAAATCTCATCATAAAGCGCATCAGCATCAATAGGGGCCGAACACGCATAGATGAGAATATGTTGACAGAGCACATCAAGGGGTGCCTCTGGCCGCGGCTCGCCGTCGAGATCATTTTCTTTTGCGGCCTCTAGTGCCGCCAAACATTCGATTACCTCAAACCGATTGGCAGGGACGATGATCGCCTGCGAGGGTTCGTTGTAGCGATGGTTGGAGCGGCCAATTCGTTGGACAAGCCGTTTGATGTTTTTGGGCGCACCGATCTGAAAGACCAAATCGACATCGCCCCAATCAATACCCAAATCAAGTGACCCCGTGCAGACAATGGCTCGTAAACTACCATCGCCCATTGCTGCCTCTACCCGCGCGCGGGCATCGCGGCTAAGCGAGCCGTGGTGAAGAGCGATGGGAAGATTGTCGGCATTTGCCTTCCACAAGGCATGAAAATAAATCTCTGACTGGGCGCGGGTGTTGATGAAAATGAGCGAGGTTTTGGCGGTTTTTATGCGCGCATAAACATCGGGGATGGAATGAATGGCACCCGCACCTGACCATGGGGGAGGGGTGGTGGTATCCAACATCTCTATTTTTGGGGTTGGACCCGCAGGCGCGCGAATAATTTTGCACGGTTTGGGTGCAGGGCCAAAATATTGTGCAAGCGCTTGTGGGTTTTCAACGGTTGCGGATAGCGCGATGCGCCGTAGATCGGGATGAAAGCGTTGTAAGCGGGCAAGGCACAAAGTTAGCTGATCCCCGCGTTTACTTTCGGCCAATGCGTGCGCCTCGTCGATGACAACACGTTTTAGGCCCGCAAAAATCTTGGGCGCATCCTCGTAGGACAAGAGCACGGCGAGGGATTCTGGCGTGGTCAGAAGGATGTGGGGGGGATCTGCACGTTGGCGTTTGCGAGCAGTTTGGGTGGTATCACCTGTGCGGTCTTCTACCCGGATATCCAAGCCGATCTCTTGGACAGGGGTTTCAAGATTGCGGCGAATATCGGCGGCAAGTGCTTTCAGTGGCGAGATATAAAGCGTATGCAAGCCAGGGGAGGGGTCGTGGAAAAGCTCAACCAGCGAGGGCAAAAAACCCGCTAGAGTCTTTCCACCACCCGTGGGCGCGATCAACAGCGCCGCTTGGGTATCGGCCTCGGTCAGTAAATCGGATTGATGTTTGTGAACATCCCACCCTTTGCTCGAAAACCAGTCGATAAAAGCCTGTGGAAGCTTAGTAATCGAACTCATGTTCCTTCACATAGAGGTTTTCCCATGCGCGGTTTACCAAGGGAATGGTAAGGCGCGGCTGCTCGCCCGTATACTCCGCGATCGAGAACATTTGGTCGATCAAAAATTTGGCATGGAAGGCCGCGTAGACATTGTCGACTTTCGGATAAAGCTCTGTGAAGAGATGTACCGCGACATCATCTGGAAACTCCAATCCAACTGCGCGTGCATAGAGCATATAGATTTGCAACATTTGATCGCGATTAGGGGAATCCACCAAAATCTTATAGGCGATCCGACGTTGGGCCGCTTTGTCGAAGAGTTTGTTGGGATGGAAGTTTGTCGAAAACACTGTCATCACGTCGTAAGGCACCAGGAATTTTTCGCCCGAGATGAAGCCCAAAATATCTTCGCCTGTTTCCATCGGTGTGATCAAACGGTTGATCATTTTTTGTGGTGGTTCGGACTGACGGCCAAGGTCATCCACGATAAAAATGCCGCCTGTTGCTTTAAGTTGCAGCGGGGCTTGATAGATTTTTGCATCAGGTGAATAGGTCAGATCGAGCATGTCGAAGGTTAATTCACCACCTGTTAGAACAGTGGGACGTTTTGCTAGGATATAGCGGCTGTCGAAATTAGCGCCCGTCATTCTAAGTGCATTCGGATCGTTTTCGCTGATCTCGCCCTCTTCATGGATAACGGGGTCATAGACGGAAATAATTTGCCCCGAATATTCTAAGAAACGAGGCACATAGATTTTTTCACCAACAGCGTCGCGGATTGCATTGGCGAGCGTCGATTTACCGTTACCAGGTGGGCCATAAAGCAGGATAGACCTGCCAGAGTTCACCGCAGGGCCGATGACGTCCAGCATGGATGGGTCGACGACAAGGCCACGCATCGCTTCGACCAGATTTTGTTTTTTCACAGAGATCGTTGTGATCATCTGTTTTTTGGCTTGCTCAATAAACGTGGCCAAGGGGACAGGCATCGCGCCATAAAATTCAGATTGAACGAGCGCATCAACGGCCTTTTGACGACCTGCATCGGTAAGCTGGTAGCGAAGCTCGCTGCCTGATGAACCGTCGGAGGATTTTGTACCGACGGTTTCAACGTAGTTTTCGGAGCGCGCTAATTCGATTAATTCTTGCGTCACTGTTGGAAGAAGGCACAGCACTCTTGAAAGGACGCGGGTAAGCTCAATATTCGTGCGATACATCGTTTTTAACAGAATATCGCGCATAAAAACCGGTTCGAAGCCTACTTCGTCTAGGGTGCGAGGCGGCGGAGGCGGAGAAGCTACGGCCACAGCCTCTGGCAGATTACGTGGCTCTCTGGCGGCAGGTTCAATCGGTGCCTTGCTTGGGTGTTCTGCCGTCGATGATTGGGAAAACGCCTTATGAGTTGGCTTTTCCATATATTCAGAGGGTTCCGGCACCAGAAATTTCATCGTGAATGACTCCGTCCTTGTCGCGGTCAGTTAAGCAATAAAAGCTTTAAGAAACAAGTAAGCCGACAATGTGGCAGCTAGCGCAACCCCGTAAGGTGTTGCGGGTTTGCCATTCATTTTTGGATGGTTCCAGCTTACCCAATCGGACACTAGCCGTTTGAAGGGTGGGATCAATAACATCAGACGATGAACCACTAGGACAATGATCCCGAGCGCTGCTAATAGAACCATGACAAAGGTGGCGTCATTCGCAGCGACAAAGGGGGCAGCGGCAGGCATGAATTTGGCATCTCCACCACCCATAAGCCCCGCGAGGTTCAAAAGAAATGCGATGGCAAAGACGATACCCGCGCCAGCCAAACGCCACCCGATTTCTGAAAGCTCAAAGAAGAATGGCGCAGGTAATAGAAAGATGAAAAACAGCGCCATATTCGACCAGTTATAGATCCGCATATAGCGAAGATCGGTGAAAACGATGTAGAAAAGGAGAGGCAGCGTCAGCCCAAAATATACCGTTGCTGCCAATCCTGTCATGTTATTACCCCAGAGCCTTTAAAGAGTTTGCGGCTTCTTCAAAGTGACGTGGGTGTAGGTCGATTGCCTTTTGAAAGAGGCTGCGACCTGTGCTCTTGTCGCCGTTTTTAACCGCCGCCAATCCAGCGGTGTAAGTCAACACCGCCTTTTCCTCTGTGTTCATCGGGATGATGGGAAGGTCATATAGCTCCATCGCGCCACGTGCCAAGACAAGGTTATTTTTTGCCGTGAACATTTTTTTGTCATGCGTGATCGCCTCTGAAAATAGAACCGCCGCACCTTTGAAGTCTCGACGCGTCAGCTTTGAGTATCCCCAATTGTTCAAGACGCTTGCGGGCTGTGTCGTCAAGCCAGCAGCGGTGTTGTAGAAGCTGTCAGCCTTCTTCCAATCTTTTTCAGAATCGGCGATCAGCGCTTCTAGTAGATAGCGTTGATAGGTTTCCACGCTAGGTGGAATTTGGTTCATTTGTGCTTTGGCTTGATCCCATTCGCCTGCTCGGATCAATGCATCCGAATAGTTCAGTCGGTCTTGGGTGTCCATTGCGCCGCGGTCATCCAGCTGTTTGTAGATTACAACCGCTTCTGTTGCGCGTCTGGCCTTGAGCAAAGATTGCGCAAGACCGCGACGCAAATCATCACGCTCTGGGTCTTGTTGCAATGTATTTGCAAAATAGTTCACCGCTTCATTTGGATCTGCGGCTTCGAGCATCACGTCGTTTAGGTCGCTTTCATCGACGACGTTCAAAACCTTTTTGGTTTGTGCATCTTCGTTGCCATAGTCATTACACCCAGTAAGTGCCAACGCACCTATAAGGGCCAATCCGATAGATAAGGATTTCATCTGCCTCATTCCTTTTCTGCCCGACATTATCTGTCGTTGTTATTCTTGGTCTTTGCCTGTCTCGCCTGGTGTGTGCAGCAGAAGGTATCTACCATTTCCGCGTCTCACCAGGTCGAACTCTTTATTATTGGCCTCAGTATAGGCGTTTTCTTCGATTTTTTCCATTGTTTTAATGAGATTTTCTTTGATCTCGTCTGAGCGCCCATTTGTTAGCGCAAACGCCAATTTAAAGGTGTTTTCAGCCTCTTTTAGCTCTCCTTGGGACACTAAAGCTATCCCGAGGTTGTTCCAAGCTGCTGCAAAACGATCATCTTTTTCGACGGCACGGCGCAATAAACGCTCCGCTTCGCCAACGCGTCCCAATCGAAGTTGCGCAGAGCCCATGGCGCTTAGCACATCAGCGCTAAAGCCCCGCCGCACCGCGGCATGCTCATATTCGCTTAGCGCAAGCTCATATTCGCCGGCGGCCATAAGGCGGTGGCCCACGATTAAACCGTCAACAGCCTCGTTAACGCGCGCGTTGCGATCTGGACCATCATAAAGAGGGTTAAAATCGCTTGTCGTCTGGCAAGCGCCTAAAAACAGCGTCAAAGCAAGCAGGCTGGGGGTAAGAAATCTACTGCTGAATGAAGAAGACGTAAATGTCATAGATCGAAGGCCCTACCAGGATAAGCAACAATGGCGGCACCGTGAACATCATGGTGACCAAAGTCATTTTTGTTGGCAGCGTATTTGCCTTCTCTTCGGCACGCATCACGCGTTTGTCGCGCATTTCAGAGGAAAAGACGCGCAGCGCGTCCCCAATCGTTGTACCGAATTTGGCGGATTGAATCAGAACCGTCACGAAAGCTTTCACATCTGGGATACCAGCGCGTTCTGCGAAATCCCGCAGCACCTGATTTCGGTCCTTACCAGCGCGGGTTTCATTAACGATGATATTGAACTCTTCTGAAAGAGTGGGGTGAGATTTTTCAACCTCATTAGCCACGCGCATGATTGTGTGATCAAGCGTTTGACCGGCTTCCACACAGATCAACATCAAGTCCAATGCATCTGGAAAACCCTCTTGAATTTCTGTTTGTCGGATTTGGCGACGTCTTTCGACCCAGTAAATCGGCAAATAATACCCAATCACACCCGGTAGAAGAATTTTCGCCGCGAGCAGATGCGGCGGGTCCGAAGGTGAAAATCCAAAAACATAGACGGTGGCAAAAAACAAACCCGCAATCGCCATAACGAGTTGCAAGAAATGGAAGGTACGTACCGCACCCGTGGTCCGATAACCCGCTTGGATCAGTTTCAATCGGCGATCGGAGAATTCTTTTTGGTCTTGCGGTTCTAAATAGGCCGCAAAACGATCGAGCTGCTTGTTGCCTGTTTCTTGGCGAAGGCCGACCTCTGATTTCATCACTTCGCTATCAACGAAAGAGCCTGCGCCCTGGATGCGGTCAAAGGGGTCTTTCTGGGGACGGATTACCAGCGGGATCATCACCAAGATCAAGAAAAGACCCAGAACAGCCGCCACAATAACAGGACCGCTTTCGCCCATTGCGGCGATCAAAAAGTCCAACATGCGGTTTACGAGATCCATCGGTGGCCCATCTATACCTTAATATTCACCAAAGCGCGCATCACAAAGATGTTCAGTATCAGCATAATGACAACGAATATCGTTGCAGGAACAAAAAATGCCGACCCTTCAACTTTATCATAATAGTTTGGATTAACCAGCTGCACACCTGCAAGTGCCACAAAAGGGAAAGCGGAAAGAAACCAGCCAGAAAACTTGGCTTCTGAGGTAATCGCTTTTACACGGCGGAACAGTTTGAAGCGTTGCCGCACAACATTGGCCAATCCGTCCAAAATTTCGGCGAGATTACCACCCGATCGAGTTTGGATGGCGACAGCCACAGCCAAAAAGCGCATGTCTTGAATGTCAATTCGTTCGGCCATTTGGTTCAAGGCAGATGTGATATCCATGCCGTATGTGGCCTCGTCTGCGATCAAACCAAATTCAGACCCGATGGGATCATACATTTCTTCGGCAACAACGTTGATCGCATTGGCGAAAGGGTGTCCAACGCGCAAGCTACGCACGATCAAATCCACTGCATCAGGAAACTGTTCTTCGAAGAGCGAAATACGCTTCTTCGCTTTATTGTTGAGCCATGCATAAGTGCCGCCAACGCCAAGTGCCAGCGAAACCAGAAGTTTTGTTAATGGGGTGGAGGCGGTGAAAACCGTTAACATGATAAAAGCAAAAATCGACACAACGGCCATCACAATCATCAGTGCGCGCGGCGAGAATGCGATATTCGCCTGCGCGGCCTTTTTCGCCAGAAGGGCATAAATCGGAATATTGATGGAAGTGTTATGCTGTTCGCGTTCGCGGCGTAGGGTCGTTAGAATGCTTTCCTGATCGCCACCTTCTTCCATCAAGGCTAAGCGTCGATTTACTTTTGAGCTTGCGGAAATGGATTTCCCGAAAGCAACCAAATACATGCCTTCGACCATCAGGATGATCCCGACAAAAATCAAAATGAATATGATTGCCTGAAAACCCATTAGTCTTATTGCGCCGCTGTTTGAGTGAAGATGCTAACAGGAAGACCATAGCCCCACTGCTCGAAGCGATCAGAGAAGTTAGAGCGAAGGCCCGTTGGAACGAAACGGCCGATAATGGTGCCATCCTGTTCGGTTCCGAGAATTTCGTAGATAAAGATTTCTTGCATCGAGATCACATCGCCCTCAAGGCCCGTAAGCTCTGCAATTGAAACCATACGCCTTGAACCATCTTGGAGACGTTTTACCTGGACAACCACGTTAATGGCGGACGCGATTTGTGCGCGTGTCGCGCGGATCGGCATATCCACACCTGACATTGCGATCATGTTTTCAACACGGGTAAGCGCGTCACGCGATGAGTTCGCGTGGATCGTGGTCATTGAACCATCGTGGCCAGTGTTCATGGCCTGTAGCATGTCGATAACTTCGTCGCCCCGCGTTTCACCCACGATAATGCGGTCTGGACGCATCCGAAGCGCGTTTCGAAGCAGATCCCGCTGTGAAACTTCCCCCTTGCCTTCAACGTTGGCAGGGCGGCTCTCCATGCGAGCAATATGTTCCTGTTGTAGCTGCAATTCCGCCGTATCCTCGATAGTGGCGATACGTTCGGAATTGTCGATGAAGCTTGAAAGCGCGTTCAGATTGGTTGTTTTCCCAGAGCCCGTACCACCAGAGACCAGGATATTTAGGCGCGTTGCCACAGCGGCTTGTAGGTAGGCGGCCATCTCTTCGTTAAAGGCACCACCCTTAACCAATTCATCGACCGATAATTTGTCTTTCTTAAACTTACGAATGGAGACCAAAGCCCCATCAACCGCGATCGGGGGCACCATCGCGTTAAAACGAGAGCCGTCCATCAAGCGCGCATCAACATAAGGGTTACTTTCGTCGATACGACGACCCACTGCGGAGACGATTTTATCGATTATCCGGCGTAAATGAGTTTCATCGGCGAATTGGATATCCGATTTTTCCAATTTACCTGCACGTTCAATAAAGATGTTCTTTGATCCATTGATCAAGATATCGTTGATGCTTTCATCTTTGAGCATCGGCTCTAAAGGCCCAAGGCCCGTCACTTCATCGAACAGATCGCTGATCAATTGTGCGCGTTCGTCCTTCGAGAGAACCTGACCCATCTCTTGTAGGCCATCAGCGGTGATCGCAGCGATTTCAGCTTTAAGATCGGCGTCACTTGCCGTTTCAATCGCGCCGAGATTTAGGTTTTCCAAAAGCCTGCGATGCAACTGCAACTTCAGGTCCATCAGCTTTTGGCGGCGCATATCATCTTTGGACAATTTTGCCGGCTGCGCTGCCGCCTTTTGCTTTGAAGGCTGGGGTGCAGCCTGAGCAGGTTGCGCGCCCGCTGGTTGTTGCTGTTGTTCGGTTTGGAAACGTTTAAACATCTATCTATGCACGGACTTGGATTTTGCCCTTCTCTGGCTGGGCAGGATCTTTATCCGTTCCTTCTTGAGAAAGCGTTACGAGGTTTTCTGCAATTTTGCGGATTTCTTTGCGATATGGATTGCGCGCCGCTGTAATTGCAAGGGGGTCACCCTGATCATTAGCACTTACGATATGCTTGCCGCCATCGGGCAACATCCAGCGAAATTCGATATTTAAGCTGTCTGCCATACGTTTGACACGCGAACGCCCATTCAAATCTGTCACTTTTGGCGCCTTGTTCAGGATGAACTGAACTTTTTCATAAGGAAGGTCATCCGCTTTTAAGGCACGCAAGAAGCGTAGGGCGTTTTGAGCTGTACGCATGTCCAATTCACAAAGCGTGAAGAACAGATGCGATTTGTCGAGGACGACTTCTGTCCAGCTAACAAGTGCTGGGGGAAGGTCGATGAAGACGTAATCAAATTGACTCGCGGCTAATTCGACAAGGCGTTTGATCTGCGGTGGCGAAAGTAGTTCCAGCGGCGCTGCATCAGGTGGGGGCGGAAGGACCGCAACCTGATCGCGATACAAGGATAGGGCCTGGGTGAAACCTTCGGCATCGACAACATCGATAGAGTTAAAGAGCTCAAAGGTGGCATCTGTTCGCGCGATATCAAGATAGGTGGCGGCTGAGCCAAATTGGAATCCTAAATCCAAGACACATACACGACCATTGGCACCTAGAACTGATTGCATTTCCCAAGCGAGGTTTACACAAAACGT
>CAZRFT010000043.1:0-4216 GCA_964599255.1 uncultured Neptunicoccus sp.
TATTTTTTGTCCGCCGGTCATCGCTACGGCATCATTGTAAAGAAGTTTGTAAGTGATATTCGCACCGCTTGCGATTGCTTGTCTGATGGCCAAAATACCCGAATGGAAATAGGTGCCATCGCCTAGATTAACAAATCGATGGTTCTCATCCGTAAAGTGATGGATGGAACACCAGGGCACCCCTTCGGCACCCATTTGGGTAAAAGTGTCAGTATTTCGGTCCATCCAATGGACCATATAATGACACCCAATTCCCGCCATCGCAGTCGATCCGTCTGGAACTTTCGTTGAAGTGTTATGAGGACACCCCGCACAGAAATGCGGAACCCGATTTACTGGCGCTGAATAGCCTTCTGACTTTTTATGCGCGTTTTCGAGTCCTTGAAGTTTTGCACCAATTGATTTTCGCAACCCTTCGGGCAAATCGAAATTTAGCAGCCGATCAGAGATTGTGCGCGCAACCAACCCAATGGTAAGCCCCGCAGAATGAGGAAGAAGCGGTTTTTCTTGTTCGTCAAATTTACCAACAATGCGCGGACGGCGATCGGCCTGCCAATTGTAAAGATGCATTTTGATCTGGTTTTCAATAATTTCTCGGCGCTCTTCCACGATTAGGATTTCTCTCAATCCTTCAGAAAATTCGCGAATGCCTTCGGGTTCTAGCGGCCAAGGCATGCGCACTTTATATACGGATAACCCGATTTTTTCGGCCTCTTGTTGACCTATGCCCAGTTCATCTAGGGCCTGCATGACATCTTCATAGGCTTTGCCCGAAGCAACGATGCCAAATCGCGGGCGCTTCACATCGATCGATGCAAAATCAAATTTGTTTGCGCGTGCAAAGGCGAGTGCGGCATAGGCCTTTACTTCCTGAAGCCGTTCATCCTGAACCATCGGCGGATCAGGCCAACGCAGGTGAACGCCATCTTTTGGAAGTTCAAATTCGGGGGTAACGAATTGACGATCTTCTTGCGCCAGATCGATGACAGTGCTGGTTTCAATTGTTTCAGAAATGACTTTGAATCCTGTCCAACATCCAGAGTATCGTGACATGGCGATGCCTGCCAAACCCATTTCAATAAATTCATGAACCGATGACGGGTAGAGCATGGGGATAACAGCTGATGCAAAGCCATGATCGGTTTGGTGCGGGACGGTCGAAGATTTACAGGTATGGTCATCCCCGGCTATTGCGAGCACGCCGCCGTGGGGTGATGTTCCGGCAGCATTCGCATGTTTGAAAGCGTCCCCAGATCGATCGGCACCAGGCCCTTTGCCGTACCAAATTCCGACAACCCCGTCGTGAGTTGCCTCTTTAGAAAGATGAACCTGCTGGGTCCCCCAAATTGCCGTGGCGGCAAGTTCCTCGTTAACTCCAGGCTGCACCACGATATCCCAGGGATCTAAGAAACCTTTCGCAAGCGCGAGCTGCTGATCATATCCCCCCATAGGCGAGCCACGATATCCAGAAATAAATGCGCCGGTTTTTAAACCCGCCGCGCGATCCCTACGCATTTGGGTCATGGGTAGTCTGACTAGGGCTTGGGTTCCAGTGATGTAAACATGGCCCTCTTCTTGGGTATATTTATCGCTCAATTTCAGGGGTTTATTCATGCATCCTCCGATCTTGGCAGTAAGCCTAGTGGAAGAGCCTTGGGGATCAAGTTAACTAAAAATGATCTTTTTGAATTGTTCAAAATTAATTTCGTCGTGAAATTAACACATCGAAACTTTCAAATTTTTGACCGATAATTTCTTCAAATAAATTTGGGAATTCCAATCAACGGCAGAATCATGCCCAAGATTCTTTTTAGCGAATATTGAATCGCTGACGGATTTTTGCATCCGCATCGCCCAGATAGTTGGGTTTGTGGGTCTCTAATATCTCGCGTGCCGTGTCACGCGCGCGATCCCATGCGGTCAGACTGCCCGCGTTTTCCCAAGTGCGGGGCTCATTGCGGTCGGCAAGTTTTGGATAATAATAGTCGCGTTCCATGGCCGCGTGGGTTTCTGAGTTGCCCAAGAAATGCCCGTCCCCAAGGATTGCGGATTCAATAGCGTCTAGGTTTATGGCGCCGTCAGACACTTCAATCCCGCGCAAGACGCGGTAGCTCGCCGCGTGCATTTCGTTGTCTAAGATGAAGCCTTCGAAACTCGCTCCCAATAGGGAGGCTGTCATGCCAGCGCTTTCATAAATCAAATTGCCACCAGAAAGCGCAGCGGCGAGCGACGTCATGCCTTTCTCCACCCCGTATTGGGCATCAATTGCCTTGGCATCGGTCATGGATGCGGCAATCCCTGAGGGAAGACCAATCCAATTCGAAATTTGTGCAGAGGCGGCGTTCAACATAGCAGTTTCGCCTGAACCCCCAGAAAACGCACCCGTTCGAAGATCAATCACAAAAGGCCAGTTGGAAAAGATCATGGGATGCCCAGGCTTGATTGCATGAACCATTAATAGACTGCCCAAAGTTTCCGCAAGCGATTGCACCAAAAAACCCGCTGGTGTGGCAGGTGCGGTTGCCCCAGCTTGGGCGGCGGTGATGCAAGAGACTGGAATATTATGTTCTAGGCAGGCGTAGGTCACATCAACCGCGTCTTCGCCATATCGCATCGGCGAAATAACGGGGCTGATATGCGCTTTCATAAAGGGACGTTTTGAAAATGCTCCTTCGCCACCTGCCGCAATATCCAACATTTCAATAATAGGGGCGACATGTTCAGCAACCGTAAAAGCGGTTGCCGTTGGCTTGGTTGTGTTCTTGATCAAAGCATAGGCAGTATTCACATCAAGATCGAAAATATCTTCTAGATCCGTTGCGATACAACATCGGGTAAACCAGCTGATATTTTCAAGCACATCCTGAAGGCGCGTAAAATCGTGGAGGTCTTGTAAGGTCGACGCACGATAACGTCGCGTCTCTATGTCCAATGCCTGAACGGCGGCCCCACCTGTTCCAAAATATACATGATCACCACCAACTTCGATTGATCTATCGGGATCGCGCCCGTGAAAAACAAACTTTTTTGCGGCTTTATCTATTGCTTCTTCAACCAAAGCTCGGGGGAAAATCACTCGATCATCTCGTGCTTCCGCACCGATTTTCAGAAAATCATCGCGCAACCGCGCTGGCACTTCGCCCATTCCCAATGTCGCAAGCAGTTCCAGCGTCGCATCATAGATTTTTTCTACTTCGAATTGTTGAAGTGGTCTGTATTGCCCACCTATTTGTCCTGGGGGGCAAGGGTTAATAACTGGGGGAGCTGCACGCAATTCGTGCCGCGCCTTTCTGCCACCTCTTTTTGTCTCTCTTTTGGTCACGCAAAATCTCCTCAATCCAGATTGTCGCGAGTGCCGCTGCTAGGCAACTGATTTAGTGATGCAGAAACAAAGTTTCGGGAAAAAATAACCGAATGTTAAAAATTGTTTAAAGCAGCTGCCAAGCCTTGCGCTCGACTACCAAGCTTGGCTTTCTTCCTTTCAAATTCAGGAGGCGGACATGAAATCGCGAACAAAGGTAGTCGTCATAGGCGGTGGGATTGCAGGATGCTCCACGCTTTATCACCTCACCCAAGAGGGGTGGTCAGATGTTGTGCTTTTGGAACGGGATGAGCTGACCTCTGGGACAACCTGGCATTCTGCGGCACAGGTTACAAATTTTGGGATGAACCAAACCATGGTCGGTCTCAAAACTCATTCGATTGAGCTTTACAAAGATTTGCGGGACGATCCGGAATATCCAGTGGGTTATAACCATGGGGATGGGGGAATTCGGCTTGCCAATACCGAAGCGCAGATGCAGGGCTATCGCCATTTTGCTTCAATGGCCCGCGGCATGGGCGTCGAGTTTGAAGTCATTGATGCAGCTGAATGCCAGCGTCGTCACCCTCTTATATCCACCGACAATCTGTTGGGCGGTCTTTGGGACCCGCATGACGGACATATTGACCCTGCTCAATTGTGCCAATCACTGGCGAGGCGTGCGCGATCTGCAGGGGCAGAAGTTTATCGAAATACAAACGTGACCGCGCTTACCCAACACCAAGATGATACCTGGACGGTAGAGACAAACAAAGGAAACATTGATTGCGATATTGTGGTGAACGCCTGTGGATACCGCGTGAACGAAGTGGGCGCGATGATGGGTGTTCATCATCCCGTTGCCTCCATGGAGCACCAATATTTCATTACCGATGACATTCCTGCTGTACGGGA
>CAZRFT010000044.1:0-19789 GCA_964599255.1 uncultured Neptunicoccus sp.
TTGGCGATGCTTTGGTAACGAGCGGCGCCATCTTCGTTAAGCAGCGTCATCGCATAACCAACAGAGCCATCGGCGAGCTCGGCAATATATGCAGCATCAAGTCCCAAACTCATACCTTGATCCACTAAAGCTGCATCTAAATCTTCGCGGGACAAACGGCGGCACATCAATGCCCGGCAGCGCGAGCGGATTGTAGGCAAAAGCTTGGCCGGTTGATGCGCGACCATAAGGATTAAAGCCTTTTCTGGGGGCTCTTCGAGGAGTTTCAAAAGCGCGTTGGCAGCACTCGCATTCAACTCATCTGCGGCATCGATAAGTGCCACACGCCACCCACCATCAGCGGCACTAAGCTGAAAAAAGCTTTTTAATTTGCGGATTTCATCGACGGTAATCTGGGTTTTAAGTTTTTTGCGTTCAGGATCATAAGGGCGCCGGACCAAATGCAATCGCGGCTCGCCAAGTGATGCAAGACGCCGCGCGATCGGGTAGTCAGGAGAAATCGCCAAATCGGTTTGGGTAGGGGTGTTAAACATACCCCCTTCTTCACTTTGTGATAAAATGAACCGTGCAATTCGCCAAGCAAGCGTAGCTTTACCGACCCCTCGTGGGCCCGTAATCATCCAAGCGTGATGCAATCGGTCGGATTGATGTGCTGTTAGAAATGCCAGTTCTGCCTCTTGCTGGCCAAAGAGGGTATAGCTTTCTCGGGGATGGCGGGCATGAGGCAGGCAATCCGATTGTGGGAGGTCCTCGTCACTCATAGGGCTGCATCCACGATCGCCGCAATTTCTTTCGCAATCGGTTCGATTGCTCGCTGACCATCGATCACTTTGAAACGCGCCTCAGTTTTCGCCAACGCCAAAAATCCTTGCCGCAAGGATTCTTGGAAGGACAGCCCAAAATCTTCGAACCGATCTTCGCCTGTGCCGCGCGCAAGACCGCGCTCGAGGCTATCTTTTGGATCGGTATCGAGGACGAAGGTCAAATCCGGCTCAATGCCAATCGCGAGCCTGTGCAGATCGTTTACGAAATCACTTAAATCAGCGCGGGCGACGCCCTGATAAACCCTAGTGGAATCTGCAAAGCGATCAGTGATTAGGATTTTGCCGGATTTAAGCGCTGGTCGTATTGTGCGTTCGAGATGATCCCGTCGTGCCGCGTTGAAAAGCAAAATTTCCGTTTCAGGAGACCAGCGGTCTTTATCTCCTTCCACTAGAAGTTTGCGGATTAGCTCTGCTCCTGGGGCGCCCCCTGGCTCGCGTGTGAGTATCACATCTTTACCTATACCCTTTAGGTAGGTGGCCAACTCTTTGGCTTGGGTGGATTTTCCCGATCCATCGATCCCTTCGAAAGAGATAAACATTATCCGTCCTGCGGGCTGATTTGGCCGAGCAACTTACCTGATAAAATCATCGCGCTTGCTTTCACGCGCGAGATGATACCGCTTGTGCCTACCTCACTTGCCGCAAATAGCGGGAAGGTAATCTCTTCCAACCCAGGCGATGCGATCGTCAACGTTCCTAGCTCGGTCCCTTTAGCAATCGGCGCTTCAATAGGGCCCGTATAGCTAACGGTTGCTTTCACATCATCAGCTTTACCCAAGGCCACCATTGTGACGATATCTTGATCCGTGACGAGCGGCACTGTGCTTTGGGTGCCTAACCAGACATCGGCTTTGGCAACCTCTACATTCTTTTCAAATAGCTTCTTTGTGGCAAACTGGCGAAATGCCCAATTGGTAAGCTTTTCAGCTTCTTTGGCGCGAGATTGCTGGCTTTCTAGCCCTGAAATCATAAAGATGATGCGGCGGTCGCCCTGAACTGCGGAACCGACTAAACCATAACCCGCCTCTTGCGTGTGACCTGTTTTTAACCCATCAGCGCCAATTCCCAATCCAAGCAGAGGGTTTCGATTATCTTGGGTCACACCATCCCAAGTGAAGCTTTTTTGGGCAAACATGGGATAGTATTCTGGGAATTCTGAAATCAAACGATTGGCGAGAAACACCAAATCCCGCGCAGACATCCGTTGATTGGGATGCGGCCAGCCTGTGGAATTGGCAAATGTAGAACCAACCATACCAAGTGATTGGGCCCGTTCGGTCATTTGCGCAGCAAAGGCTTCTTCCGAGCCTGACAAATTCTCTGCAACCGTAATACAGGCATCATTGCCTGACTGGACGATGATACCTTGAATAAGATTGCCGACAGACACCCGTTCACCCACGCGCAAAAACATCGTCGAGCCGCCAATTTGATGCGCTTTTTCAGATACAAGAAACTCTGTTTCCATTGAAACACGACCCTCGCGCAAGGCTTCAAAGAGCATATTAAGAGTCATCAGCTTTGACATGGACGCAGGCGGCACTGGTGCATCGGCGTTTTTGGCCAGCAAAACTGCGCCAGTTCCCTGATCGACAACCATGGCAACGCGGGCCGCGCTGTCAAAGCTTTGCGCGACGGCTAGGCTCGTAAATTGTGTAACAAAGAGAAGGGCGGCAACAAGGATTCTGATCATGTCAGCCTTTTACCAGATATGCATCCTTAAACCCAAGCGCTTTCACATCCGTCAGCAGTTTTGCTTCAGCCGCTTTGTTGGTCGCTGGTCCTGCAAGAACGCGCCAGAATGGATTGCCCTTAGAGTTTTTGCCCGCAATCAAATGTCCGCCCAAAGATTTTGCATTCAGCATCTTAACCAATGCATCTGCATTTGCTTTGTCAGAGAAAAGACCGACCTGTGCGTAGTTTTTACCCGTTTCAAGTGCAGGTGCTGGCGTTGCAACCGCTTCGATTTCGACAGGGGCTTCTTTTACGCTGTTTTTTGTTTTCTTTTGGAATAGAGCGAATTTTTTCTTTGGTTTTTCCTCTGGCTCGGCAACCTCGGTTGTCACAACCTCTACCGCATCGGTTTCTTTGGTTTCAGCGGCAACAACAGCCTCTTCTTTTTTGGGCTCTGCAATCTCGGCATCATCCAACGTAGTTTGCGCGATCTCTTCAACTTCTTGCGGTTTCGGTGCTTCGACCTCTACCGTTTTAAGCGCAACTACTTTCAAATCCGCTGGAACGCCTGCCTGCATTTTAAGGGCGCTCGCTAGATCAGACGAAATCGTGAATGCGGGTCCAGGCAAACCTTTGGATTTCGACCAAAGGGCTCCTGTAATTGACGCACCGTTTGTTGTATTCACAATTGTGACACGCGCTGGCGTAGAAACTTTTTCATGAGCAACCCAAATACCCCCCAAAGTTGGCCGGCCATCCCAAACCGCACGATCAGTTGCCGCAAAAATTTCAGGTGCAGACACTTCTGTGGTTTTACCCTTTGGAAGTTTTGTTGCACTTTCAGTGGAATTTGGTGTCTTCGAGGTTGGCGTATTGGATCCATCCACACATGCGCTAAGCCCAAGACCAAGCACAACTGTTCCAAGAATCCATAACCGTTGCTTCTGGATGCTGCCCATATCTGCTCTCTTTCCTTTTGCCCGTTCTTATTGCGGGCATTTTTCACCTTATTTGCGGTGATTTGCCCCGTTTATACGCAAAAAATGCGCCGCTGAGAACCCATTTAAACAAACTCGTGAAACTGTTGCATTTTCGCGCTGTTTTTCGCTTGAAAGAGGATGCTGAGATAAGTAGGGAAGCGAAACGGCAGCGACCGAGCTGATCTTTTGCGGAGGAGTGGCAGAGTGGTCGAATGCGGCGGTCTTGAAAACCGTTGATGTGAGAGCATCCGGGGGTTCGAATCCCTCCTCCTCCGCCACAATTTCCCTTTCGTTTTGAAATTAACCATTCAGCCAGACCAAAGTCCGATGCGAATAGGACCAAAGAATTTTTATTGTTGGACGAGCGACGGATTAAAGGCGCGAGCGATCTATGTATCTCAGGTTCAGATGCCTTTGAGCATGAGACAATATAAAGGAGAAAACCATGAAGTTTACGCATTTCCTACTTACCTCATCCCTTGTCGCTGCAGCGACGTCCCCAGCTTTGGGGCAGGGAAAACCGTTCAGCGAGGTCGATGCGGATAATAGTGGCACGATTAGCTTAGAAGAGCTTGAAGCCGTGTTTGGTGCCAATGCCGCACAAAAAATCATGGATCGCGCTGATCAGAATCAAGACGGTGAGCTTACTCAGAGTGAAATCCGTATTTCCTTTGACGATGAAAATTCTGACGAAGAGAACTCAGATGACGGTGCGGACGAAGAGAACTCAGATGACAGTTCCGACGAAGAAGGCTCAGGCGGAAGCTCAGATGAGAGTTCTGACGAAAGCTCTGACGAAAGTTCCAGCGGCGGTTCGGATGAAAGCTCAGATGAAAGCTCTGACGAAAGCTCTGGTGGTGGTTCGGATGAAAGCTCTGGATCTGACGAAAGCTCAGATGAAAGCTAAATAACAGCAGATTAGTAGGGTACGTCGTACCTGAAACTCAATTTTGGCGCCCTCAATCGATTGTAGGGCGCCATTTATTCAAAGGAAAATAACAATGCTCTTAGAACAAAAGAAATTTACAAAGCATTTTTCGACGCCAATTATGCACTTTCACTTTCCAGAGCATGAACCCCTAAATCAAGAGCTTCTTAAAGAAGGTGCCAAGATGCGCAAAGAGTCTGAAGGGATCACAAAGTCCAACCGCGGCGGCTGGCATTCGGCAGGCAACCTATACAAAAATACTGCCCCCTCCATAAAAATTCTCCGCGCACTTTCCGAGGAGTGCGTGAACGCGTGTATGAAAAAAGTTGGCGCCAAGGCCGATTTAACTAAATTAGATATGGAGTTGTATGCGTGGATGAATGTTAACCCAGTCATGGGTTTTAATGCCCCTCACACTCATCCAGGTGCCCATTGGTCAGGCGTGTATTATATTTCACAGCCAGAGATAGAAGAAGGCAATTCAGGAATGATTGAGTTTCTTAATCCGAGAACTGATCTACCAAATTGGCGAATTTTGGACATACCCGCGTTTGGATCCAAGACGAAATTTCGCCCCAAGCCTGGGGAAATGATTTTGTTCCCTTCCTATTTGATGCATTGGGTTTACCCAAATGAAACCGATCAAGAAAGGGTAACGGTTGCTTTCAATGCGACATTTAAAAAGAAGAAAAAAAGCAAAGAAAAAGCTTAATTTTTCTGACTAGTTATCTAGTAGATGTGTATGAGCGATAATTGCGGCTTCTACGCGATTTCTTGCATGTAGCTTACTCAAAATAGTTGTCATGTAATGTTTCACTGTTTTCTCCTGAATATCCAACTCGCGAGCCACTTCTTTGTTGCTCATCCCTTTCGCAACACGCCGTAAAATATCCTCTTCTCTTTTTGTAAGTTCCTCCAATAGAGGCTTTTCGGAAATTCGATTTGTCTTTCTGGCGGTCAAGAGCCGCGCAGCTAGGGTGGGTGAAACATGAGACTCACCGTTCATGATATCTTTCAAGATCTTTCTGAGTTCGTCGGCAGAAACGCCTTTTAAGATATACCCTTTTGCACCCACGCGTAACGCTTCGGCCACATGATCTTCGTCTTCAGAGACTGTTAACATGGCGATATTTTTAGCAAAACCTGCAAGGAAAATTTGTTCAACGGCGGTCAATCCATTTCCCGGCATCGACAAATCGAGCAAAGCTATATCCGGTCTCTCCCGCTGTGTAACATCCACGGCTTCGCTAGCTGAAGAAGCGACGCCAACAACTTTAAATTCATTTGTTTCCTCTAAACTTTTGACCAGTCCATCACGAAAAATCGGATGGTCGTCTGCAACAACTATTTGGATTGTCATGTGCTGTCCTTAGAATTTGGGATGGATAACTCGACCGTGGTTCCCTTTTTTGCGGAGGAAGATATTTTTATCTCTCCCCCTAGCGTTGCCGCTCGGTCCCGCATCCCTCGCAAGCCTTGACCGCTATTTTCATTCGTTGTTTTTAGGTTTTTTGATGAAAACCCGACCCCGTCATCCTTCACTTTAACCACGATCCCAGTTTGATTGATTTTGACGTTTACGGTGGTTGAGTTTGCCTTTGCGTGCTTGGATGAATTGGCAAGCATCTCTTGCACAAAACGATAAACGCAAAGTTTCAAACTATAGGACAAATCTGTTTCCGATTTATCAAAAACATTGAATGCAATTTTGCCGCCAAATGCTTTCTGGTGATCCAGGACCGCTCTTTCAACGACTTGTCGGTTCGTAAGCTCAGCTAAATCTGGCAATGCTAAACCGCGGGATATCGCGCGGAGTTCTTTTAAGGCGGTTTTAAGCGCGGATCTTACCGTGTCGGCATTTTCTTTGTTTTTTGGCTTAGCTTCCTCAAACCGCAAGCTTGCGAGTGACAGGTGCTGAGCTACTCCATCGTGTAAATCATGCCCAATTCGCTGCATGACGTGTTCCGTATGTTCTGTTGATCTTTGCGCCGCTTCTGAAATTCTATCTTTCAGCTTTCGATTTTGCTCAGAAATAGAGATTGTTTCACTTAGCTGCTTTGCGAGTGAAGCCTTTTGTAGCTCAATTGTTCTACTTCCAGCGGCGACAATTCCCGTCAAAAGCGCAGCACTGCATCCGAAAACCGCCGCGACTATTAGCCAGCTTAGACGGCGAGCTGTTTTGATTTCCTGTGCTAGGTTGTCCGCTCTTTCATAAAACTCCGCAACGGCAACGACCTCATTGTTCCATGCGTTTCTTACGGGGCTGTATACCTCCAATATCGGTATTCCCAAGGCCGCTTCGGCCTCATCTTCCAGATCATCTAAATCCTCAAAGGAAGCGGAAATGTTTCCGTGCCAAGCAGCGATTTGGTCATTTGATTTTGGGAAAACTTTCCCAAGCAGTTCGCTATTTGACGCTTCAACAATACGTCCGCCTTCAGCCCAGATCTTATAAGAAACCACGCGCTCCCCAAGCGCTGTTCCTAAGAACAATTCCCTTAGCGCTGTTCGAGAAGGGTCTGACAAAGCTTCTTCGTCCGCCAGTTCTTGACTTAATGGGGCGATATAACTTTCCATGAATAAGGCGGCGGATATCGCAGAATTTTCAACGACCGCGGATTCAATACGGTTCGAAATCCAAGTTCCAACGATGAAGGCGGCAAATAACATCACCAAACCGCCTGTTATTATAAAGCGCTGAAACAGGGATAGATGGGAAACTGATGGATTTAGCTTCATATTTTAAAGATAGCCTGATGGGCGTCCAAAAATACACAGACTTTGGTCTTATGGAAAATAAAATTCGTGTAGCGAAAACGATGAAGCGTAAACCAGCAATTGGCCCAACATATCGTTGAAGAATTCCTCCACCACAACTATCCCTCGATATCAACGAACGAGTCCTCGACAATCGCTTCCATCGCGACATAGGTGCTGGTGGAGCTGACATTAGGAAGTGCAGAGATTTTCTCGCCCATGATCCGTCGGTATTCGGTCATGTTGCGGGTGCGGATTTTCAACAGATAATCAAACCCGCCTGCGATCAAATAACATTCCTCCACCTCTGGGATCATCTTGATCGCTTCATTAAAGGTATTCAGCGTGCTTTCGCGGGTATTGTTAAGCTTCACTTCGGAATAGACAACGTGGCTTAGGCCGAGTTTCAGGGGCGAAATCATCGCTCTATAGCCTGTGATGAGCCCGAGGTTTTCCATATTCTTGATACGTGCCGCTACTGGGGTTTTGGAAAGTCCAACACGGCGGGCTATCTCTGTTACGGGGGTGCGAGCTTCATGGATCAGCTCGTTCAGGATTCGTCTGTCGATATCGTCCAGCAATTCACTCATGACCTATAAAACTCCTGTATTTAGGTTAGTTTGCCCAGTTCATTAACCAAATACAGTCACAACGTCTAGTTTTAGGCTGATATTCAAGAGACATCGAACGAACATCGGAAAATAGAGCGCCTCATGACGGATGAATTCACCCAATTTAGCCAAAACGCCAAATTTGCCAATGAATCTGAACTGTTGGCAGAGCTTACCGCGCTCGCAGATTTATCAAACGTGAAGCGTGTGCATATTTCCCAAAAAGCGGCAACACTTGTTGAAAGATTGCGCGATGAAGAGCGCCCCACATTGATGGAACAGTTTCTATCCGAATATGGGCTTTCAACAAAAGAGGGGGTCGCGTTGATGTGCTTGGCCGAAGCCATGCTGCGGGTTCCCGACGCCGACACGATGGATGCGCTGATTGAGGATAAAATTGTCCCATCAAATTGGGGGCGGCATTTGGGGCAGGCGTCTTCTTCGCTTGTGAACGCATCTACTTGGGCACTGATGCTGACAGGTCGAGTGCTGGAGGATGAGAAACCGGGAATAGGGGGTTTGCTTCATGGGGCAATCAAAAGGCTCGGCGAGCCTGTCATCCGCGCCGCAGTAAGTCAGGTGATGAAAGAGATGGGGCGTCAGTTTGTTTTAGGCGAGACCATCGAAGCCGCTCTGAAACGTGGGGCTGAGGCAGAAGCAGAAGGGTACACCCACAGCTACGACATGTTGGGCGAGGCGGCGATGACCGCGGAAGATGCAGCGCGATACAAAGAAGCTTATGTTGAGGCCATCGCGGCAATTGCACGTAAAAGCCAGAGTGCCGATGTCGCCCAAAACCCAGGCATTTCGATAAAGCTATCTGCGCTGCACCCGCGCTACGAAGTCGCACAGAAAGAACGAGTGCTCACTGAATTAACGCCTGTCCTTATAGAGCTCGCGCAAATGGCGAAGGCCGCCAATATCGGGTTAAATGTCGATGCAGAAGAACAAGACAGACTGGTTCTTTCCCTTCAGGTCATTAATGGTGCCATCTCAGACCCCAGTTTGGCAGGTTGGGATGGGTTCGGCGTTGTGGTGCAAGCCTACGGCAAACGCTGTGCCAAAGTTATTCGCTGGCTCGCAGAGCGTGCTAAAACCTTGGATCGTCGCTTCATGGTTCGTTTGGTCAAAGGGGCTTATTGGGACACAGAAATTAAACATGCCCAAGTCGAGGCCTATCCCGATTTCCCTGTTTTCACGACCAAGGCGGCAACTGACGTCAGCTACATTGCCAATGCAAAATTGATCTTCGATCACAGCGAACGCCTTTACCCTCAATTCGCAACGCATAATGCGCATAGCGTTGTCGCGATACAGGAAATGGCGGGTGGCCGGCCCTTTGAATTCCAACGCTTACATGGCATGGGTGAACGGCTGCATGATATTGTTTTAAAAGAGGGCGGTGGGCGTTGCCGCATTTATGCACCTGTGGGCGCACATCGTGACTTGTTGGCTTATTTGGTACGACGTCTTTTGGAAAACGGAGCAAACTCTTCTTTTGTGCATCAAATTGTGGATGAGGAGGTTGATCCAAGCATCGTGGCGGCGGACCCGTTTGAAACACTTGGTTCAGCACAAGCCCCAGCAGGATTAAAGCATCCCGCCGACCTTTTTGCACCATCGCGCAAGAATTCTCGTGGATTTGACTTATCGGACGAAGAGGCCGTCGTTGATTTTGAGGCGGAGCGAAAAACGCCGCTAGCAGATGTAAGTTCGCTTACCGTCAAACCTGCTAAGGGAAAGCTCCGAAAAGTTAAGAACCCGACTACATTTCAAACAATTCGCACGGTTGAGGAGATGGATGAAACAGCGGTCTCTGAAACCGTTGCCTGCGCCGATATTTGGAGCGCTTCACCATCGAAGCGCGCGAAGGTTCTTAGACGCGCGGCTGATTTATACGAAGAAAATCATGGGGCTTTTTTTGCGACCCTTGCACAAGAAGCGGGAAAAACTTGGGTGGACGCCGTAGGCGAGCTACGCGAGGCGGTGGATTTCTTGCGCTTCTATGCCAATGAAGCTGAGCGAATTATGCCTAATCCGCGTGGCCGTGTCGTTGCAATATCACCATGGAATTTCCCATTGGCTATTTTTACGGGCCAAATTGCAGCATCGCTTGCTGCTGGCAATGCGGTCATTGCTAAGCCAGCAGAGCAAACACCACTAGTTGCCCATATGGCGACATTGTTACTGCATCAGGCGGGCGTTCCAATCTCTGCCCTTCAGCTCCTTCTGGGGCGTGGTGAAACCGTGGGGGCGGCGCTTACACGTGAAGCGAGCGTCGACGCGGTCGTCTTTACAGGATCAACACAGACCGCGAAATTGATCGCGGCAAGCATAGCCGAACACATGGCGCCTGGAACGCCGTTGATCGCAGAAACTGGTGGGCTAAACGCGATGATCGTTGATTCAACTGCACTACCCGAACAAGCAGTGCGCGACATCATCGCCTCTAGTTTCCAATCAGCAGGCCAGCGTTGCTCCGCCCTTCGATGTCTATATGTCCAGGAAGATATCGCAGATGGGCTAGAGGCGATGATCATCGGCGCGATGAATGAGCTGAACATCGGTGATCCCTGGCTACACAACATCGATGTTGGCCCGGTCATCGATGAGGAAGCCTATAAAAACATTGATGCCTATATCAGCGCGGCTAAATCGAAAGGTAGCGTTCGACATCAAATCGAGGTGCCAAAGAGTGGATTTTTTATCCCTCCAAGCTTAATCCGCGTCGACGGGATCGACGAGATGAAGGAGGAGGTGTTTGGCCCGGTTCTGCATATTGCGCGATACGCCGCGGAGGATTTGCCAAAAGTCATCGCGGAGATAAATGCCACGGGCTACGGCTTGACCTTTGGATTGCATTCACGGATCGATGACCGGGTGCAGGATATTGCTGATCAGGTCGATGCAGGGAATATTTATATTAATCGCAATCAGATCGGCGCCATTGTCGCTTCGCAACCTTTTGGGGGGATGGGGCTATCGGGCACCGGACCAAAGGCGGGTGGACCCAATTACGTAGCCCGCTTTTCAGCACCAATGGAAGTTATGAAGGCAGAGCCATGGGATTTTGATGCCGATATACCGAAAGTGATGGCGCAATTGGAACAAGTTGAAATTCCAGAAATTTATCAGGTCATCCAATGTCCTGGACCCACGGGAGAGGCAAATACGCTGTCTTTGCACCCGCGCGCACCTGTTTTGTGTCTGGGCCCAGGAAAGGACGCATTGAGCAAGCAACTGGACGCAGTTGAAAAAGTTGGTGGGGTAGCTGTTGCCGTTGAAGGCAATTTAGCCCCTGAAGAACTCGGAAATCTAATTGGATATTCCGCAGTTTTATATTGGGGAGAAAATGCCCAAAGCTATGCCAAAATTTTGGCTTCGCGCTCTGGACCAATTATTCCACTTATCACAACAGCACCAGATATCGCGCACGTCCTTTATGAGCGTCACATTTGTGTTGATACCACCGCTGCTGGGGGAAATGCGGCGCTGTTGGCGAGTTAAGGAAAGACTCCTCTAACTGAATTCACTAATTCCCTCCATTCGCTGCGCTCAAACGGAATTGGTGAATACGACATATTGAGTTCGCGCGGGCGCGCTCACCTCTTGCACTTGATTTGATATTGCGCAGAGTGGAACGAAATTTTGGAGATCACGATGTCACAAAAACTCATCTTAATTGGTTGTGGGAACATGGGCTATGCCATGCTCAAAGGTTGGCTTGCCCAATCCAATTCACCCGAAATTTGGGTGGTTGATCCAAAGGAAGAATTTCAGAGGCGGGCTGAAGATGAGGGCGCAAATGCAGCTTCGGGGATCGCGGAAATCCCCGCCGATTTCAGTCCCGATTTGGTCATTGCAGCTGTTAAACCGCAACTCGTTGAAACAGTTATCGAAGGTGCTTCGAAATACGCAGCCAGGGGTGCAACCTATCTATCCGTTGCGGCTGGTATTTCCATATCTTCCATTGAAAAAAGTTTATCCCCCAACACGCCCGTTATACGATGTATGCCAAATACACCTGCCGCAATTGGGCAAGGGATGATGGTGTTAAGTGCCAATGCCCATGTTGCATCTGGTACTAAAGAGCAAGCAGAGCAATTGATGGCGAGCTCCGGTGTCGTGACTTGGGTCGATGAGATGCATATGGATGCCGTCACTGCAATTTCGGGTTCCGGACCTGCCTATGTCTTTCACTTTGTGGAAGCATTAAGTCAGGCAGCTGAGGCGCTGGGATTGAGCGCTGAAACCGCCTCTCTTTTGGCCAAACAAACCGTGGCGGGTGCAGGCGCGATGATGATGAAGATCGACACCCCACCGACCACGCTTCGCGAACAAGTCACCAGTCCAAATGGAACAACTGCTGCTGCATTGGATGTAATGATGACCGAAGGTCGATTTGCAGGCCTTTTGATGGAGGCAACGGAAGCTGCGCGGGATCGTAGTGTCGAATTGGGCAAAGCCTGAAAAGCAGATACCACTTTAGTCGATTGTGCGCATATCGCCGCTCTCGGCAGGGAACTCTCGTTGGACATGATAGGCAAGTTGACGCCACCAAAAGGTCAGCGCGTATTTTTCCCCTTTTTTGACGGGCAGACCCGCATGCGTGGAATGGGGATGGGCTTCAGCTGTGCCCAAACGTGTGTTCCCGAATATCAAAACGCGACCCAATTTGGGCGCGACCTTGAATTTTAGTTTTGGGAATTCGGTTTCGCCACCTGCCTCGACATCGTTGAGGTAGCAAAGGGTTGTGAATAGCCGCTGACCACCTTTCGCCAATTGTTCCTGTCCACCGACGGACATTTCAAAAGCATCAGGGTGGGGTACATATTCTTGTTTGCCCGAATATTTCAGAAGCTGGCAGGGTTCGGAGTTTTCAGGTGGCAAACGAACAAATTCTGAAATTTTTACTGCTAGGTTTGTTAAAACCTCATCATTCCAAGTTTCCAATGGAGCTGAGAGGTTGGATCGAAATTTAGCATCCTCTCGCCTGCCACCTTTGGCATTGACGACAGTTGCTTTCTCCAG
This sequence comes from uncultured Neptunicoccus sp., assembly GCA_964599255.1. GTDB lineage: Bacteria > Pseudomonadota > Alphaproteobacteria > Rhodobacterales > Rhodobacteraceae > Amylibacter. The sequence goes on from CAZRFT010000044.1 coordinate 12,806, forward strand.
CTTCTCTTGTCCTAAGCCAATGATGTGATTTGCTTCATCAACGGTAAACATATCATCGACTACGGCGACGAAAGGATTTGCGCAAAGAAGCTTCATATGTATTTGCCCTAAATTCTTAAACGATTGTCGTCAAATTTTGTCTAACAGCGATTCAAATTTAAATAGGGCACCACCAGATTTTCTGATGGTGCCCTTTTGATACAGGTTTTGCTTACACTGGTGGCGGTGTGGAATTATCATCCTGTGTTGCAATAAGAATTCCAACTCCCAGCAATAGGAGAGGAACAATCCAACCTGATGAAGATGCCTGTGGTTCGTCCTGGATTTCAGTAATTACCGGCTCAGATAGATCGCCAGCAACGGCTTGCGACGCAATCAAGGATAGCGCTGCCGCATGTGGTAAATATTTCATAGAAGTTCCCTCAGTTTAAGTACTCTGAGCCTAAAAAGAGGAATGATACGTGTCAAGAAAATCGAAGCCTCGCTATTTTTGGACGAGGCTTCGTATAATTGTTTTTAGGGTGGTGGTGGCGGAGGTGCCGGAGAATTATCATCCTGCGATGCAATAAGAATCCCAGCCCCGAGAAGGAGTAGTGGAATGATCCAGCCTGATGAAGAAGCCTGAGGCTCTTCCTTAATCTCAGTGATTACAGGTTCCGACAGATCACCCGCAACGCCCTGCGACGCGATAAGTGAGAGCGCTGCGGCGTGTGGTATATACTTCATTGATAGATAGCCTCCAATTTAGTTCGTTCAGCTTATGCCGCAAGCCAGATTGCGTCAACATTCGCGTTTGTATTCTGTTTTCGAGTGATTGAACTCCCTTGCAAAGGGATTGTTTCGCAATAATGTTGATAAAAAAAGGGCCCCAGTCGGGGCCCTTTTGAATTCGGTAGTTCCTGCTCTTATTGTGGGATATCGCCTTCGATACCTTCCACATAGAAGTTCATGCCAGCCAATGTGCCGTCATCTGCGGTTTCACCGTCTGCCAACCATGCAGAGCCATCCTGCTTGTTGATTGGGCCTGTGAAGGAATGCATAGAGCCATCCTTTAGACCTTCGATGATCGCTGTTGCAGAAGCCTGAACATCCGCTGGAACTTTGTCAGAGAAATCACCAATGGCAACCATGCCAGGCAAAATACCATCCCAAGTATCCATAGATTCCCAAGTGCCATCCATAACCGCTTGCGTACGTGCGATGTAGTAAGGTGCCCAGTCATCGATGATAGATGATAGACGTGCATTTGGACCAAACTGTTTCATGTCAGAGGCTTGACCAAAGGCATAGATGCCTTTTTCCTCAGCAACAGTCATCGCCGCCGGGCTGTCTGTGTGCTGCATGATGATGTCTGCGCCTTGCTCAATTAAAGCATTTGCCGCATCTGTTTCTTTGCCTGGATCAAACCAAGTGAAGACCCATACGATTTTCATTTGAACATCAGGGTTCACAGCTTTCGCCGCAAGGTAAGCAGAGTTAATGCCACGGATAACTTCCGGAATTGGGAAAGAGGCAATGTAACCAATTGTGTTTGTTTCTGTCATGTGACCAGCAATGTGACCAATCACTGTGCGGCCTTCGTAGAAGCGTGCAGAGTAAGTCGAAACATTTGGATGATCACGTTTGAAGCCAGTTGCGTGCTCGAACTTCACATCTGGGAATTTCGCCGCAACATTGTTTGTTGGATCCATATAACCAAAAGAGGTAGTGAAGATCAGATCCGCACCATCCAGCGCCATTTGTGTCATCACACGCTCTGAATCAGCACCCTCTGGCACAGATTCTGCGTAAACTGTTTCAACCTTGTCGCCAAAGGCTTCTTCAACAGCCAAACGACCCTGATCATGTTCGTAGGACCAACCAAAATCCCCAATTGGACCTACATAGACAAAGCCGACCTTTGTCTTTTCTTCTGCGAAGCCAGCCCCGCCAAGGCCGATGGCAAGAGCAGCACTTGCCAAAATTGTGTTGAGTAGTTTCATCACACTCTCCTGTTAAGAGGGCTCGCGCCCTCGGGTTTCATTTACCTCTAGTCAGAGGCATGGAATATCCGACCCAACGCGGCCGGTGCGTTTAGTGATGCCTTGGTGCGATCCATCGAGATGATAACCAAGACAATGATCGTGGCAACGTAAGGTGCCGCGGATAGATAAGCCACGGGAATATTGATCCCAATGCCTTGTAAATTCAATTGCAAAACCGTCACACCACCAAAAAGATAGGCCCCTAAGATGACGCGCCAAGGCTTCCAACTTGCAAATACAACAATCGCAAGGGCGATCCAGCCAATGCCTGCGGTCATACCTTCCGACCAAAGGGGTACGCGGATTAAGCTAAAATAAGCGCCACCTAAACCCGCGCAGGCACCCCCGAACATGATGGCAAAAACGCGCATGCGGATCACTTTATAGCCAAGCGCATGTGCGGCATCATGGTTTTCGCCAATCGCGCGCAAGATCAAACCTTGGCGGGTATATCTCAAGAAGTACCAAACTCCCGCGACTAGCGCGATAGATGCGTAAACGCCCAAATCATGGTTAAACAAGATCGGACCCACAATCGGGAGATCGCTGAGACCGAAAAACTCCATCTTCGGCGTCGGGGGAGGTCGAATGCCTGTGTAGCTGTGACCCAATAGCGCAGATAACCCAAGCCCAAAGAGGGTAAGTGCCAGACCAGAAGCTACCTGATTGGCAATTAGATACTGTGTTAAGACGACAAAGAGCAAAGATATTGCGGCACCAGCCGCAGCCCCAATAACAAAACCAAAAAACGGGTTGCCGGTTTCAACGGCAGCAATAAAACCAGCCAGCGCGCCGATAATCATCATACCTTCAACGCCGAGATTTAGAACACCCGCTTTTTCAACAATCAATTCGCCGATTGCCGCGAAAACAATCGGGGTTGAGGCGGCCATAAGGCTGGCAATGACAATAACTGGATCCATAGCCTAGCCTACCTTCCACGCGATGCGATAATTAATCAAGAAATCCACGGCGAGCAGGAAGAAAAGAAGCATACCTTGGAAAACTTGAATAGATGCTTTGGGCAGGGACATGGAACTTTGTATAATGTCTCCACCGACGAAGGTGATCGCGAGGAGTAGCCCTGCAAACAAAATGCCAATTGGGTGCAAGCGTCCCAAGAAAGCCACAATTATCGCGGTGAACCCATATCCGAGCGGGAAGGTCGTTGATAACTTCCCTGCAGGCCCGGTCACCTCAAAAAGCCCCGCAAGACCCGCAAGCGCACCTGACAGTCCTAAACAACCTGCCACTATCAAACTAGGTGAAATGCCTGCAAATCGCGCTGCCCTAGGCGCTTCCCCCATCAGACGGATATGAAAGCCCATAATGTGGCGGCTGTAAAAGACGTAAGCAAGAACCACCATGATAAACATGAAGATCACACCCAAATGGATACCTGTACCACTCCAAAGCTCTGGATTATAGGCAGCTTCATAGCTACGGAACGAGCGGCTTTCTGGAAAATTTAATCCATCAGGGTCCCGCAAAGGTCCTGTTACAAGACCCGAGAGGATATTGAACGCAACATAGACGAGCATCAAGGAGACGAGGATTTCATTTGTGTTGAATTTGATTTTCAAAAGGGCGGGGATCATTGCCCACAAAAACCCACCTAATGCGCCGAAGAACATCATCGCGGGGTAAAGAAGCGCGCTTTCGGATGGATAAACCGCAAGTCCAGCGGCAGCCCCGCAGACAGCACCCATAATAAATTGCCCCTCAGCCCCAATGTTCCAAATGCCGGCACGAAAACCAAAGGAAAGACCAAGGGCGATCAGGATCAACGGTGCTGCTTTAACCAAAATCTGTCCCCGATAGTAAAAGGCATGTTCACCCAACAATGGGTCCCAGAAAATGATACGGATGGCTTCGACCGGATTTTTGCCAAAGCTGGCAAAAAGCAGCCCGCCGAAAATGATGGTCATCGTAATCGCGATCACAGGCGTCAAAATCAGCATGCGCTGGGACGGGTCGGTTCTGGGAATTAAGCGGATCATGCGGCCATGCCTCCCATCAATAGTCCGATTTCTTTCATCGTGATTTTGGCTGTTGGTCGCGCATCTGATAAGTTGCCTTCGTGCAGGACAGAAAGGTTGTCTGTTATTTCAAGCAGTTCATCAAGATCCTGCGAAATCACAATGACACCCGCGCCCTCTTTGGCAAGCGACAGGATGGCTTGTCGAATGGATGCAGCGGCAGCGGCATCCACGCCCCATGTGGGCTGGTTCACGACAAAGACATTTGGGTTTTGCATCATTTCGCGCCCCACCACGAATTTCTGTAGGTTGCCGCCCGATAATGATTTGGCGGCACTACTTGCGCTGGGGGTGCGAACATCAAAAGCCTCGATTATTTTGTCAGCAAAATCGCGGGTGGCTGCGGCATTCAGGAAACCGCGATTGCCTAGTCCCATGCGCTGAAAACCGGTGACAAGCGTATTATCCGTCAGGCTCATATTCGGTGCAGCAGCATGACCCAAACGTTCTTCTGGTGCACACAGCAAACCACCCGTGCGCCGCGTTTTGGGTCCTTGTTTTGTTATGTCTTTGCCTTGCAAATTAATGGTGCCGCTTTCAGCTAAACGCTCCCCAGACAGGACTGACATCAATTCATCCTGTCCATTTCCCGCAACGCCCGCGACGCCCAGCACCTCTCCTGCGTGCAAATCAAAAGAGAGATCGCGCAAATCTGTTCCAAACGGGTCAAGGCTTTTTAGGTTGATCGCTTCACCTGACAGAATGACATCCCCATGCTTTTTCTTCGATTTCTTAGGGCTCGCGAATTTGGTGCCCACCATCATTTCAGCCAATTGACGCGCTGATTTTTTGCGGGGATCACAAGTAGCAACCACTTGCCCGCGGCGCAGGATCGTTGCCGATTGGCAAAGAGCACGAATTTCCTCAAGTTTGTGACTGATATAAAGGATAGCGGTGCCGTCCTTGCAAAGCTTCTTTAATGTCACAAACAGCCCTTCGACCTCGTTCGGGGTCAGAACCGAAGTTGGCTCATCCATAATCAAGAGTTTTGGGTTTTGTAACAGACATCGAATAATCTCGACCCTTTGACGCTCACCAGCGGACAAGTCACCAACGCGGCGGGCCGGATCGAGTGTCAGCCCATATTTGGCAGAAAGTTCCGTGATCTCTTCGGCAAGCTCTTGTGCCTTCGGTGGGGCATCCATACCAAGCGCGATATTCTCAACAACCGTCAGCGCCTCGAACAATGAAAAGTGCTGAAACACCATCGCGACACCAGATGCGCGCGCCGCTCGGGGTTCAGGTGGTGCAAACTCTGCATCTTCAAATTTCATCGATCCACTATCGGGTTTCACCAAACCATAGATCATCTTCACAAGCGTGGATTTACCGGCGCCATTTTCACCCAGTAGTGCGTGAACACGCCCAGGTTCGATGTTAAAGGAAACAGTATCGCACGCCAAAACGCCCGGATAGGATTTCGTCAGTGAATCAATCTCTAATAGAGGCATGGCGCGGCAGCTTCTCCCTTGTCCCCAGTCCTTCGGAGCCTAGTGTAGGTGAGTTGCCATTGGCAAATGTTTTTGACGGGATTCCTGAAATAATCCCTCACTTCTATTCATCATAAACCCTGGATTTTGCAGAATGTTCCCATTTTCACCGTCAAATGTTAATGGGTAAGCCGATACCCTGACACCGACGCGATACCGATCTGAAACCGACGCAATACCGACGTCAAAAAAGGTCTAATTTTAAGGGGTTAACGCATCGTTCGGATTCGTTAACCCCCGTTCATCAAACGTTGCACGCGTTGACCCGCAGCTTCAGTAACCATGCGCTCTTCAACATTTACCAATTGAAAATCATCAACGACAATCTGGCCTTCGACCAGCAAATTGCGAACCCGATGCGGCCCATTAAGGACAAGGGCCGCAATCGGATCCCACGCGCCAGCCATGTGCAGACCACCCATATCCCAAATCGCTATATCAGCGCGCTTGCCAACTTCTATCGAACCAAGTTCTTTGCCGCGACCCAGAACTTCAGCCCCACCGCGGGTTGCAATTTCTAAGGCTTCGCGAGCTTTCGTTTTTTCCGCGCCTGATCGCACGCGGGCCATCAACATTGCTTGACGCGCTTCACTGATCAAAGAGCCCGCATCAGAGCTTGCTGAACCATCAACGCCAAGGCCAATTTTCACCCCAGCATCACGCATTTCGCGAATAGGCGCGATGCCAGAGGCAAGCCTGCAATTCGAACAAGGGCAATGGGCAATACCCGTGCCCGTTTTAGAAAATAAATTTATCTCGTCAGCATCCAATTTTACACAATGGGCATGCCAGACATGATCACCCACCCAATCAAGCCGCTCTGCATATTCGCCGGGGCGGACCCCAAACATCTCGATTGAATAGTCAATATCTTCGTCATTCTCAGCTAGATGTGTATGGAGCATAACGCCTTTATCGCGCGCCATTTTCGCTGCATCTGCCATCAACCCTTCAGAGACTGTGAATGGCGAACAAGGGGCCAATGCTACCTTCACCATCGCCTCTGGGCTTGGGTCCTGAAGCTCATCAACTACACGTTCGAAGTCTTTGATAATATTAGGTTCTTCTTCCACCAATGTGTCAGGCGGCAAGCCGCCATTGCTTTCGCCAACACTCATTGCACCGCGCGTGGCATGAAAGCGAATGCCAATCGAACCCACGCCTGAAATGGCATGTTCTAGTTTCACATCATTTGGGAAAATATATTGATGGTCGGACGTCATCGTGCAGCCTGACAACGCTAACTCGCCTGCAGCGACTTGAGCGGAAATACGCATATCCTCGCTCTGCATCCGCTCAAAAATCGGGTAAAGTGTTTTCAGCCATCCAAAGAGGAGCGCGTCCTGACCCGCTGGAACACCACGCACCAAACTTTGGAACATATGGTGATGGGTGTTCACCAAACCAGGGGTTACAACACAATGCTCGGCA
>CAZRFT010000045.1:0-4138 GCA_964599255.1 uncultured Neptunicoccus sp.
TGCCGAATTTCTTAAAGGCGTGGTTGCGATGGACGGCATGCCGCCCGCCGATCGTATGGAGGTCTGTTTTGCTGGGCGTTCCAATGTCGGCAAATCAAGCCTTATTAATGCTCTTACGGGTCGAAAGGGCTTGGCGCGGACATCAAACACACCAGGGCGAACGCAAGAGATTAACTTTTTCACGCTCGGCGCAAGCCATTACTTGGTCGATGTACCGGGATATGGATTTGCCAACGCGCCGTTGCCAGTTGTGGAAAATTGGCAAGCTCTGCTCAAATCATACCTATCGGGGCGTCAGACCTTGCGCCGTGTGTTTTTGTTGATTGATAGCCGTCATGGGGCAAAACCTGTTGATGAAGAAATCATGGCGCTGTTGTCGGCATCGGCCGTGACTTTTCAGGTGATTTTTACCAAGATCGATAAGCCCAAAAAAGGCGAGGTTGAAAAGTCGATCGAGCGGACGTTGCAGGTGCTTCAAAAATTTCCAGCGGCATTTCCAAACTATTTGTTGACCTCATCTGAGAAAGGTGAGGGGGTCGCAACGTTGCGATCCATTATTCATTCTTTGGAATAGAGCTCTACTGGCTGGCCATGCGGTGTGCGCTCATAGGCGGCTTTCCAATCTTCTTGCATTTGATCCAACGCCTCTGTGGGCACACCATTTTCGGCAAGGAGATGTTCAAGCGCCGCGAGCACGGATTTGTAGTAGCCTTCGGTTGTGTCGGGATGCGCTCGCACCGCGTTTCCCAATGCATCGGCCCAATCGGTGGCGGTAAATAGACCCTGTTGAACTAAAAGATCAGCGACACCTAAAACCTCTGCCTGCCATGCGGCTTCAAAAATTGGATCTCCGTCTTTGGCAGCAAGCGGATTCAGCGCGTCATTCAAAATAAGGCTCCCAAAGGTCAAGATAGACCTTGTCGCCGGGCTGAGCATCAGACCCCCATAGCTCGGTCGCGTCGAACGCCACGGTGTAGATATGTTCACCTGTATGTTCCCCCAAAGCACCTGCATCGGGATATAGGTGCCCGCCATGATAGACGTGAATGATGCCTCTTTTACCGCGTGCGTAGGCGGGTAGGCGGGTATGCGAGTCCGTTTCGAATTGACGGGTTGTCACCGTGTCTCCGACTTTGAATCTCGGTTCTGTCTTAACGGGCGCTGAAAAATCAACACATGTGGCGCGGTTCCGTGTTAGGACATCCGATAGCGTGGTTTTTTCGGGCGGCTCGCAGACTTGATCGGCTTTGCCTGACAAAAGCTCCTCCATCGTTAAAAATCCACCATCGATATAGGTTGCCATATCGGTTTGGATCCAGCTGTCGAAATAGGGGCGGGTGAGGTAGTCATCTTCGTTGATCATCTCGCGCGAATGGCGCCACCAATCGATCGTCAGGTCGGGTGCCCGTGCTGAACGTGAGATTGCCCATGCGATGCCTTCATACTCTTCGTGAAAGGCGGGATCGTCGGTCGTCACTTCAATGGGACCAAAATCCTTGCCGCCAAGGTCGTGATGGTTCGTCATGATTTCACCCCCAGTAAATCGCGATCCGTGCCGATCATGGAATTCCGTGTAACGCAGCGGGCAAGCGCATCTTCATCCCAGCCCTCAGTCCCTTTGGGGCGCTCTGGGATCACTATATAACGCAGCTCTGCGGTAGAGTCCCACACACGTGTTTCGACCCCATCGGGAAGTATGACGTCAAATTCTGCCAACACACCCCGTGGATCGCGCACCGCGCGGGCGCGATAAGCGTTCGCTTTGTACCAGGGCGGTGCGATCCCAAGGATCGAAAAGGGGTAGCATGAACAAAGCGTGCAAACGACGAGGTTGTGAATTTGGGATGTGTTTTCGACAGCCTTGAGGTGTCCCGTTGCATTGCCTTCAAACCCGAAATCTTTGATAGCTTCCGCGGCATCATCCAATAGGCGCGCCTTGAAATCTGCATCAAGCCAAGCGCGGGCCACAACGCGCGCGCCGCGTTTCGGACCGATTTCCTCGGTATAGGCCGCAACCCAAGCATCGACATTTTCCGCCCGAAGATACCCCTTTTGCTCAAGCACGGTCATCAGCGCCTTGGCGCGAAGTGCGGGTTCGCTGGGTAAATGGCTGTGCAAATGTTCATGAATTTTTCGAACATTGTCGCGATCAAAACTAGCCATGATGTTTTGTTTCCTCTTGCGCCTTGGATTACGGATTTGATGAGTTAGCCACAGCCGATAGCGAAACTCAACCCAACCCCTTTTCTGTTTAATCCCAATCGTCTAAAGGCGGATGCTGAAGGGACACCAAAATGGAAAAATCGAAGGCTGATATGCAGGATCATTTGGCAACGGCAAAAATACTTTCAGAGGCGTTGCCGCATATTCAACGCCATGACGGGTCGATCATTGTCATCAAACTGGGTGGGCATGCGATGTCATCGCCCGATGCAATGGCGAGCTTTGCCCGCGATATCGTCATGATGCGCCAGTGCAATTTGAAGCCCGTGATTGTTCATGGCGGCGGTCCGATGATTAATGAAATGCTTGAAAAGCTTTCGATTGAAACGGAATTCAAGGACGGTAAACGCATCAGCTCGCCCGAAGTTGTTGAAGTCGTCGAAATGGTTCTGTCGGGCAAGGTCAATAAAACCATCGTGCAAGCAATCAATGGTCAAGGTGCAAAGGCGGTTGGGTTGTCTGGAAAGGACGCAGGAATTTTGCTGTGTAAACAAGCATCTGGCGATTTGGGTCTGGTGGGCGAGCCAGTTTCCGTCAATGCAGAGGCGATAACCACGTTGATCGAGGGTGGTTTTATTCCCGTCATCGCGCCTTTGGGCGCGGGTGCTAAGGGCGAGACATTTAACGTCAACGGCGATACCGCAGCGGGGGCAATCGCTGCAGGGCTAAAGGCCGATCGTTTGCTTCTGCTTACAGATGTTGAAGGCGTGAAAGATGCCGATGGCGATGTGTTAACCGACCTGACGGCGGATCAGGTTGTTTCGCTTACCAAGGATGAGGTTATCGCGGGTGGTATGATCCCAAAAACGCAAACCGCGTTGGATGCTGTAAATGGCGGTGTTCGTGCGGTGGTCATTATGGATGGCCGGAAAGAGAATGCCTGTTTGCTAGAACTTTTCACCGATCATGGTGCAGGTTCAATGATCCGTGCGTAACGCGGGATTGATTTTCCTTATCGATGAAATGAGCTAGGGATTTGTCATGGAAAGTGTCGAATCCCTAAGACTCATCGTCTTTTTGAGCGTGTTGGTTGTTCTGGTTTTGCTTGAAACTTTTTTTGAGCGCAAAGAACGCGTGCAGCCTAGAAGCGGGCGTTGGGTTACCAATTTCGTGATGACCTTGGTCAATACAGCGACCATATATTTGATGGGTCTGCTCATGCCAATCATGGTTGTTGGGGCGGCTTTGGTGACAACGCGCTATCAAATTGGGCTATTCCATTTCATCGATCTGGGCTTTTGGATGGAAGCGGTGATTGCGATTATTCTTCTTGATTGGGTGATCTGGGCGCAACATTTAATCACGCACAAGGTGCCGATTCTATGGCGTTTGCACCGTGTGCATCATTCAGATCGGGATATTGATGTAAGCTCCGCGCTCCGCTTTCATCCGCTAGAGATTGTGTTTTCCATCTTTGTCAAAATCGCCGCCGTATTTATTTTAGGGCCTGCGGTTTTGGCCGTGATCCTTTTTGAAATCCTGCTGAATGCGAATGCGATGTTTAATCATGCCAATTTGGCGCTACCACGATGGTTAGATCGCGTTTTGCGCCCCTTTATCGTGACGCCAGATATGCACCGTGTGCATCATTCGATTGAGTACACAGAGCATAATCACAATTTTGGCTTTATGTTGTCGATCTGGGATCGAATTTTCAGGACCTACACCGCTGAACCCAAAGCTGGGCACAAAGAGATGAAACTAGGGCTTGAATGGCAAGACGATCGCCCCGCGCAGCCCCTTTGGGCCTTTAGCTTGCCCTTTCACCGCAAATGAGCCGCGATGTGTTAGATGCGGCTTTTGCCAAGGTGGGGCTACAAAATTTAGGGGTGGCCGAAGATGGGCATTTGGTCTTGCTGGGCCCTGCAGAGAACTTTTGGGATATATTTTCTGAGTCGGTGGAATTTGGCGATGG
>CAZRFT010000046.1:0-14149 GCA_964599255.1 uncultured Neptunicoccus sp.
ATCAGATTCCTTCACGCGAAGCTCTTTGACCCCGTGCATTTCTGTTTTGCCGGAGGCGAAGCTCGCGACCACCGACAGGATCGGGTATTCGTCGATCATAGACGCGGCGCGCTCGGGCGGCACTTCGATGCCTTTGAGCGCGGAATGCTTAACGCGGAGATCGGCGACAGGCTCGCCGCCCTCTTCACGCGTGTTCTCGTATGTTATGTCCGCACCCATTTCGATCAACGTAGTCAGCAGCCCTGTTCGCGTCGGGTTCAGTCCAATATTGGGCAAAACAATTTCAGAACCCTCAACCAACAGTGCGGCGCAAATCGGGAAGGCCGCAGAGCTTGGATCGCGGGGTACCGCCACCGTTTGCGCTTGCAAATCGGGTTGTCCTTGAAGGGTGATTTCAACGCCTTCTTTCACCTCGCGCGTCTCTACGGTTGCGCCAAAGCCATTGAGCATCCGTTCCGAGTGATCGCGCGACAATGTCGCCTCGATCAGGACGGTTTCACCGGGTGCGTTGAGGCCCGCAAGTAGGACAGCTGATTTGATTTGAGCAGAGGCATGAGGTGACGTGTATTGCACCGGCATCGGGTTTGAAGCACCCACAATTGTCAGCGGCAAAAGCCCCCCATCGCGCCCGTAGCTTTGCGCACCGAAGAGTTTGAGCGGATCGGTAATACGCGCCATCGGGCGGGAACGTAAAGAAGCATCGCCCGTGAATGTCGCGGTGATCGGGCTGGTTGCCATCGCCCCCATAATCAAGCGCACACCGGTGCCCGCATTGCCGCAATCAATCACATCCTGCGGCTCAGCAAAGCCGCCGACGCCAACGCCGTCCACTTCCCAATTGCGATCCCCAAGATTGCGAACGCCTGCACCGAAGGCAGCCATTGCATTAGCAGTTGCGATCACATCTTCGCCTTCTAAAAGTCCAGAGATTTTTGTGGTGCCAATAGAGAGTGCGCCCAAGATTAGCGAGCGGTGAGAGACAGATTTATCGCCTGGAATTTCCGCTATGCCATTGAGAGCATTGGATTTTTTAGCGATCATCGGAATGGGTTTGCCGTGTCCTGACATGGGCGTTCCTTGTTCTTTCGACCCGCTATAGCGTGGGCGTTTGAAAGGTGCAATCAAATGGCGCGAAAGGTCAGGTAATGGGGTTTGCGCCCTTCACGCAGTGCTTTTTGTTCGTAGCGCGTTGAATGCCAATCTGTCCACGCATCGCGCCAATCTTGGGGCCGTTCAGCCTCCCATTCAAAGCCCGCTTTTGGAACCTCTTGTAGGGCTTGGCGAACATAGTCTTCGATATCCGTGGCAATCCGAAATTCCGCACCTGATTTTAAAATTCGATGAAGTGGGAGTAGATGTTCAGGTGTCACAAAGCGGCGGCGGTGATGGCGTGATTTCGGCCATGGATCGGGATAAAGTAGAAAGGCTTTGTCGATGGAATGATCTGGCAGAACCTCCATCAGATCACGTGCGTCGCCTGCGTGAAGGCGGATATTTTCGACGCCCGCATCCTTGATCTTTCCCAACGCCATGGCAACGCCATTCACATATGGCTCACATCCAATGAGGCCAATTTGGGGATTTTGATTGGCTTGATGAACCATGTGTTCGCCCCCGCCAAATCCAATTTCCAACCAGATTTCTTTCGTACCCTCAAACCAGTTTTTGGGGTCGGTTTGCGCCCGATCAGGATTGTCTTGGAAGGTGACATTGTCGATCTGAAGTTTTGGCAAATCTTCTGCCATTGCGCGTTCCTGATTGGGGCGCAGCGCCTTGCCTTTGATGCGACCATAAAAGTTGCGGTCGATCTTTCCTGATTTCACATTCCATGCCATGAACGGGCTGTTATCGGGAACGCAACCGCGCTTCAAGCGAGGAGTGCGCTGCGTTAGGGATTGCTTGATTTAACGCTTTTTCGAAAATTTTTGTGGGGGTGCGCGCGGGGGTGGATACGGGGGTGCCCGCGGGGGTGTGATTTTTGCCACTAAAGCGTTAACGAAAGTCACGGAATTAGTTACGCAAATGTTAATTCCTTAACCGCCTGAGATTTGCTTTATTTAGGTTTCCAGACGATCAACGAGGTTCGCCCATGCTTCAGGAAAAGAAAAAAGACCTAGATGGCGAAAAGCAGAAAAAACTGCTGTTGAAGCTTTTAGAGAAACTAAGCGCGGAAAACGGGGATCTTTACTATCAATCGAGCAGCGTTGTTGCCCGTCAAATTCGAGAATATGCACAAGCGGGGTCAAATCTGAATGCAGATGAGCGTGCTTTGCTCGCCCCACTAACCCAGCGCGATATCGAAGTTTTATTGGCGTTGCATTAAAAAGGGCGCTTGAAGCGCCCTTTCATCAAACTGCTTTTTTCAGCGCATCCACCAAATCGGTTGCTTCCCAAGAGAAGCCGCCATCTGCGTCAGGTGCGCGGCCAAAGTGTCCGTACGCCGCTGTGCGTTCATAGATTGGACGGCGGAGTTTAAGATGCTCAATGATTCCGCGCGGTGTCAGGTCCATGCAATCTGCGACGGCTTTTTCAATTTCCGCCTCGTGCACTTCGCCTGTGCCATAGGTGTCTGCATAAATGGAAAGTGGTTTTGCCACACCAATTGCGTAGGACAGCTGGATCGTGCATTTCTTCGCCATGCCAGCCGCAACTACGTTTTTCGCCAAATAGCGCGCAGCATAAGCGGCAGAACGGTCGACCTTTGTTGGGTCTTTACCAGAGAAGGCACCGCCGCCGTGTGGTGCCGCGCCACCATAGGTGTCCACGATAATTTTACGGCCCGTCAGGCCTGCATCCCCATCTGGACCACCAATCACGAAGGCGCCTGTTGGGTTTACGTGCCATTCTGTTTCATTGGTAATCCAACCTTCAGGTAGCGTGTCGCGAATGTAAGGCATGACCAAAGCTTGCACGTCATCAGAGCTCATGGAGGCATCAAGGTGCTGGGTTGACAGGACAACCGAGGTCACGCCGACGGGTTTGCCGTCTACATATTTGACCGTTAGCTGCGATTTGCTGTCGGGCCCGAGTTGCGGGGTTTCACCAGCGTGACGCGCTTCTGCGAGGTTGCGCAGGATCGCATGAGAATATTGGATGGGTGCTGGCATAAGCTCTGGCGTTTCGTCCGTTGCGTATCCAAACATGATGCCTTGGTCGCCTGCCCCGTCTTTGTCTACACCTTGAGCGATATGGGCAGATTGCTGGTGAAGGTGATTTTCAACAGACATGGTGTCCCAATGGAACCCGTCCTGTTCATATCCGATCTTTTTCACACAATCGCGGGCGAATGCCTCGACGCTGTCGATTGCTTCTTTGGTTTTGGCTTCCGTAGACAAGCCCACCTCGCCCCCGATCACAACGCGGTTCGTGGTTGCAAAGGTTTCACAGGCAACTCGGGCCATTTCCTCTTCGCGTAAAAACGCATCAAGAACAGCATCCGAGATACGGTCACAAATTTTGTCGGGATGCCCTTCGGACACAGATTCAGAGGTGAAAATATAATTCAGTCGAGACATGAAGATGCTCCATTAAAGTTAAAGCCTGTCCGTCAGGAAGCCGTTGGACAGGCATCATCGCGAAATCGCTAAAGAAAGGTTCCCCTTTGGTCAAGAATTATCGGTTGAGTTTCGAATGAAACCTTGGGGAAAAAGTGCAAAAGCTAGCAAGAGTGCTAGCACCAGAACCAGTGGCCAATCCCCCCAAATGGCATAGAAAGTCTTGGGCAAGGGTGCAGGAAGTTTGACATCTATCCAGTTTTCTTCACCCAGTTCTATGCGATGGGTGATCCGTCCGAAGGGATCAATCATCGCCGAAATCCCCGTATTTGCAACGCGCGCGATCGGCAGGCCCTGCTCTATCGCGCGCATTCGGGTTTGGGCAAGGTGTTGGAAGGGACCAGAGAACGTTCCGAACCACGCATCATTGGTGATATGCACAATCCATTCTGCGCGAGTGCCGTCCATCATTGTGTTATGGGGAAAGATCGCCTCGTAACAGATAAGAGGCAAGAAATCGGGCACGTTGCCCCCTTTGATCACTTGGGGTCCGGCGCCTGCGGAGAAATTCGCAACCGTATCCACCAAAGGGCGCAGGCCCAAGCCGGACAGTTGTTCACCGAAGGGAACAAATTCCCCAAAGGGGACAAGGTGATGTTTGTCGTAAATCGCGCTGATGCCGCCTGCGGGATCGAGATAGATTGCGGTGTTGCGCGGGGTGCTATCCGTCCAGCGAACGATGCCCGCCAGTACGGAGCTGCTTGGCCCAGCAGCGTCAGCTATTTGCTGAAGCTCTGGGCTTCCATCCTTGTAAGGGTAATAGATCGCGGTTTCAGGCCAAATGATGATGTCGGGTCGATCCGTAACGCCTGCTTGGGTATAGAGAAGCTGGCGGGCATAGAAGCGTTCGCGGTATTCAGGCCTCCATTTTAGATGTTGTGCGGCATTGGGTTGGACAAGCCGCACGGTGGTATCGGAGCTGTGGTTTGGATGTTCGCCCAATTGGCGGATACCGCCAAAGACGCTGAGGAGGCCAAAAATAACCAGCATCCAAACCGCACCATCACGCGGGCGCAAACCCAATGTGACGGGCAAAGAGAGCGCTAAGAGAAAAATCGAAAGCGAAAGATGGATCCCGAAAACGGAAGTGATTTGAATAAAGGGCATATCGATGAAGGCATAGCTTAAATGCCCCCAAGGAAACCCTGTCCAAAGATAGGAGCGGATATATTCGGCCGTGATAAAGAGAAAGATGAAACCAAAAATGCGCGAGGGGTGTTGGAACCAAATACGGCAGGCCAGATATGTGGGGACCGCATAAAACAGTGCAAAACCACTTGCCATTGCCGCCAAGGCAATCGGTGCCATCCAGCCCGTGACCGCGGCATCGACCAAAAATGGCTCTATCACCCAAGTAAAAAGAAGCGCGAAATAGCCCACACCCATCCACCAGCCCGCACCAAAACCCATGCGCCCATTTGGAAACTGTTGAAGCAACCAAAAGAAAAAGGGCAGGATCAAAAAGTACCCAAATGAGAGGTTGAAGGGTGCTTGGCCCAAAGCCAATCCCAAACCCAGCGTTACAAAAAGGCCGCGTTGTTTCCAGCTTAGTCGGGTTTGGGTGTCACTGAACATAAAGGTAGATAAGCGTTATTTACGGCTTGTTGATACCCTAAGTTTCTTAATTCTTCGCGGATCAGCTTCCATTATTTCAAAGTCGTAGCCCAAGGGGTGCGAAATCACTTCACCTCGCGATGGGACGCGGCCTGCGAGCATAAAGATTAGCCCACCCACTGTATCAATATCTTCGTCATCATCGTCAGCGGCGAAATCGACACCAAGCATTTCTTCAAACGCGCCAAGCTCTGCATGGGATTGAACGATATAGCTGCCATCTTTGGCTTCTACCCATTCTGCGTCTTCTTCGCTGTCATGTTCATCGGCTATTTCGCCGACAAGTTCTTCGACCAAATCTTCGATCGTGACCAAACCATCCACACCGCCATATTCATCGACGACAAGCGCCATATGGGTGCGTTCAGCCTGCATTTTTTCCAACAACACACCAGCGGGCATAGAAGGTGGGACGTAAAGGACGGGACGAATAAGGGACTTGAGCGAAAACCGCTTTGGCTTGCCGTTAAAGCCATATTTCAAAGCGACGTCTTTGAGGTGGATCATCCCCAAGGGATCATCCAAGTTTTCCTTGTAAATGGGTAGGCGCGAAAAGCCGCTATTGCGGAAATCTTTCACCAGTGTTGCCATAGGCGTATCCAGGGCCACAGAAATGATGTTGGCGCGCGGGATCATCACATCTTCGATCCGAAGATTGTTCAGCCGGCGCATACCCACACGGGCAGCTTCTTGTTGCGTGGTATTGGTTTCGGGACTTTCGCCGTTTCCAAAGAGACGGGACAAAAATCCCTGTTTCGGTTCGGGGTCTTCCTGCGCGCTTAGCGCTGCGCTCGAAGATCCCTCGATTGTGTCGCCCATGGGTTCCTTTACCTATTTCGCGATTGAGAGTCACTATATGGGTCATCTATGCCCATTTTTGCAAGTATTTTGGTTTCAAGAGTTTCCATCTGTTCCGCTTCTGCATCGGTTTCGTGATCAAAGCCCAGAAGATGCAAAATCGCATGAAGAAGAAGATGGGTTAAGTGGTCGGTCAGCGGCTTACCTTGCTCTTTTGCCTCGCGCGCGCAGGTTTCAAAAGCGATCGCAATATCCCCCAAGAATGGATCTTGATCAAGCTGCGGCGGGATCGCGTTTGGCCAAGACAAAACATTGGTCGGCTTGGCCTTACCGCGGAATTCTGTGTTCAGGCTTGCGATGCGGTTGTCATCGCAGGCGAGAATCGAAAGTTCGAGATTTTTGGGGAGTTTTTGTGCCTCTCGAACCGCGTCCAACGCCTTTTGGGCAAGCATGACTAAGTCGTGTTCGCCCCACGCATCTGCTTCTATCGAAATGTCGATTTGATCGCTCATTTGGAGCGTTTTGCCGCCTTGTCATACGCTTTGATGATTTTGGCAACCATCGGGTGGCGCACGACATCTTCGGCTTTGAATTTGGTAAAGCCGATACCATCGGTGCCTTTCAAAATCTTTTCAGCCTCGACCAAGCCGCTATCGACGCCCCGAGGCAAATCGATTTGAGAGCTATCGCCCGTAATAGCCATACGCGAGCCTTCGCCCATTCGGGTAAGGAACATTTTCATCTGCATGGTGGTCGCGTTTTGCGCCTCATCCAGCACCACGAAGGAACGCGCCAAAGTGCGCCCGCGCATAAAGGCAAGGGGCGCAATTTCGATCTGTTTTTCTTCGATCAATTTGCCAAGCTGTTTTGACGGCAGAAAGTCATTCAGCGCGTCATAAAGCGGCTGCATGTATGGATCGACCTTCTCTTTCATATCGCCAGGCAAGAAACCAAGCCGCTCGCCCGCTTCAACGGCTGGGCGCGACAGGATGATGCGGTCCACGTGACCTTCGATAAACATGTTCACTGCAACGGCAACAGCGAGGTAGGTTTTGCCCGTCCCCGCTGGACCAAGGCCAAAAACAAGCTCATTTTCAAAAAGCTGTTCGACATAGGTTTTTTGTGTAGGTGTGCGCGGTTCGATGGTTTTTTTGCGTGTTCGAATTTCAATGCCGCCACCACCATTGAAAAGTTCGATCTGATCGCCCTCATGCGAGCCGGTATCTTCACCTGCAGAACCAAAGCGCAACACAGCATCAATGGCGCCGTTATCAAGTACTTTGCCTGCTTCAAGTCGGGCATACATGGTTTCAAGCACGTCTTTGGCTTTGTCGGTGGAACCATTTTCGCCCACCAACATCAGTTCGTTTCCGCGGCGAATGATCTGCATTTCCAGCGCGGTTTCAACTTGCGTCAAATGCTGATCAAAAGGGCCGCAAAGCTCGATAAGAAGTTTGTTGTCGGGGAAGGAAAGATTGAGTTCCGTCATAAGCACTCGCGGAAGGTGGCGAGGATTTGGCTTGGTGTCAAAACGCTCTCCGATTCATTGATCTTGGATTGATGATGCATGAGCTTTGGGATTCCATCAAGAGTGCTGCTTGCAAATTTTTAGAGTAATTCCGCGGCAAGCGAATTCGGCTCTGCGCCCGTGATTTTGACCCGTGCGATATCCCCGATTTGGTGATTTTTAACGAAGGCATGCACATTTTGAAGATAGGGGTTACGGCCAACAAGTTGCCCGTCCAAGCGCCCTTTGCGCTCAAAGAGCACATCCATTTCACGCCCGACCATAGAGCTCATAAAATCAGTTTGTTGCTGGCGAAGAAGCGTTTGTAGGCGATCAAGTCGCGCCGCCTTTACCGCTTCGTCCACCTGGCCTTTGCGGTCCGCCGCAGGTGTGCCAGGCCGTTCGGAATATTTGAAGCTATAGGCCTGTGCATAGTTCACCCGTTCAACTAAACGCATGGTGTCTTCGAAATCCTCGTCACTTTCCCCTGGGAAGCCGACGATGAAATCGCCGGACAGTGCCAAATCAGGGCGTGCGGCACGAATGCGTTCAATGATTTCAAAATAGCTGTCTGCTGTGTGTTTGCGGTTCATCAGTTTTAGGATTTTATCCGAGCCTGATTGCACAGGCAGATGCAAATAAGGCATCAGCTTATCTACCGCCCCATGAGCCTCGATTAGGTCATCTTCCATGTCATTAGGATGCGAGGTGGTAAAGCGGATGCGCGCAAGATCTTCAATTTCCGCCAATTCATGGATCAAGCCCGCAAGTCCAAGCGCGCTGCTTTTCCATTCGCCGTGATAGGCATTTACGTTTTGACCCAAAAGTGTGATGTCGCGCACGCCGCGCGAGACAAGATCGCGCGCCTCTTTGACAACCTGTTCAACGGGGCGGGACACTTCTGCGCCGCGTGTATATGGCACCACGCAAAAGGCGCAGAACTTATCGCAGCCTTCTTGAACGGTCAGAAATGCGGCGGGGGCACGTTTGGCCCGCGCCTCGGTCGGCAGGTGGTCAAATTTATCCTCATCCGGAAAATCCGTTTCGACGGGTTTTGATCCATTATGCGCACGTTCCACCATTGCAGGTAGGCGGTGATAGGCTTGGGGCCCGACAACCATATCGACCATGGGCTGGCGGCGAATAATCTCTTCCCCTTCGGCCTGTGCCACACAGCCCGCCACACCAATTTTCAAATCAGGTTTCTTGGCTTTAAGCGGCTTCAATCGCCCCAGATCGGAGTAGACTTTTTCAGCTGCCTTTTCACGGATGTGGCAGGTGTTCAAAAGGATCAGATCCGCATCATCAGGCGTATCTGTTTCGCTATACCCATCTTTGGCAAGCGCACCCATCATGCGTTCAGAATCATAAACATTCATCTGACAACCGAAGGTTTTGATATAGAGCTTTTTCTCTGCCGACATGGGGTTGGGCGCCTTAATTCGAATAAGGCCCGCCATTTACACCCAAGTTAACCCCGTTTCAACGGCGGTTTTGGCCCAAACCGATTTCCTTGGCCAATTCCTGACGTCGCCGTGCATAAGCAGGTGCCGTCATTGGATAATCCACAGGCAAACCCCATTTGCGCCGATATTCAGCAGGCGTCAGCCCATAGATCGACATCAAATGCTTTTTGAGCATTTTGAATTTTTTGCCGTCTTCGAGGCAGACGATATAGGTGTCTGTCACGCTTTCTTCGATTGGCACAGCAGGTTTGAAATCTGGAGCCCCAACAGGAACGCCTTTGAGACTGGTCAGCTTTTCATGTACCCGATCGATCAACCGAATTATATCGTCATCGCTAACTGGCGATTGATAGGCATAGGCCGATACGATCTGTGCTGTGCATGTAATTAAGTCTTCGGAACCGCCGGATCGATTGGTCACCAGCTCTTCCAGCGCTTCGCGCTCGATATTCATATCGCTCATAATTCTCCCCCGATGAGACGACTACGTAAAAGAGTTAGGTATTTAGAAATTATTAATCAAGGAATTGCGTGAATTTTCTGGCAAAATGATTAATTTTCATCATAGTCGCCTCTGATTTATCGAAGATGAGAAGCCCGAACGTATGAGTTGGACAGGTTCAAAACTGACCGAAATCTTGGCTGAAACCAAAGGTGCGGTTGCATTTTTGTTTTTAGAGGATCGCTTTTGGGCACAACGCACCATCGATCATCTGGAACAAATTGGCTTTGGCCAAATCCTCGCTTTTGGCAGGGCACCCGTCATCGCAGATGTCAGCGGGGAATGTTTGGCGACGTTTGAGGTGGCGGATATGCGCAACGCGACTGCGGTGGAAATCTTGAATAAATCCATGCCGCGCCTTGCAAATCGTTGGGTCTATTATGGGTTTAACGGCGAGTTTCTACATTTCCCCTTCGATACCACGCGGAAAATTGACGATTTCTGTGGCTTTATTTCCGAGGAACGCCGCGTTTCGGTGATGACGAGTAAAATTGATCTTTACCCCAAAAACGGATGCGCATTGGACGCGGCGACCGAATTGAAGGAATGTCGCTTTGACAAAATGGGATATTTCTCACGCAATCGCGAAGATATGCTGGGCTTGCCGCTTGATAACCAAATTGATCTAGGCGGCGGGTTTCGGTGGCGGATGATGGATCATTTGCCCCAAGATAGTTTCTGGATCAATCGCAGCCAGATTTTCAAACCTGTGGCTGGGCTACGTTTGGGTGCTGATTTTCGGTTTAACCTAGATGCCTATGAAACCGCGCAGTCTAAGTGGCACAACTCCCCATCTGCAACCGTCACATCTATTCGCGCGTATCGATATCTAAGCGAACAATTGGGCGAAGATCGCAGTTTGCACGATTTGGAATATCCAGGTTCCGCACCTTACGCGGGAACAGGGCAGCAATTTATGGATTTAGGATTGATGGAACCTGGTCAGTGGTTCTAAGGCCTTAGTCTTTCTTGCGCAGGCGAATAACAACGTCCACTTTTGAAATCTCATAGCCACTGGGCGCCTCTGGAATACGTTCGAATTTCACCGAATCCGCAGGAGCATCGTTTAAGGCTGCTGTCTCTTCACAAAAGAAATGAGGATGGTCATCCAAGCGGGTGTCGAAATAGGATTTATTTCCATCCACCGTGATTTCTTTGATCAAACCCGCATCGGAAAACAATTTTAGCGTGTTATAGACCGTTGCCAGCGATACCGCCGCATCATCATCCGCCACGCAGCGATGCAAATATTCAGCAGAGACATGGCGATCCTGACCATCACCAACGAGGTATTTGGCCAAACAAATACGTTGTTTGGTGGGGCGAATGTCGCCGCTTTTCAGCCAATCCAATGCTCTGTCAGTTTGCGTAACCAATGTGGTCAACCCTGCTAAACCCTTACTGTTACTGATAAATTAAAGAATGTTTTGATCAAGTTCAAGATGAAGCGACATATTGCGTGTTAACGTTTGCTTGCCCTTGGCGGACACGAAATGCTAGGGCAATGCGGAAGGGTTATAAATATCGGGACAAACATGACAGACAGACCTACCAGCTATGACAAGGAAGGCTTGCTTGCCTGCGCACGCGGCGAGTTATTCGGGCCAGGCAATGCACAACTACCTTTGCCGCCGATGTTGATGATGGATCGCATCACTGAGATTTCAGCAGATGGTGGCGAGCACGGCAAAGGTCATGTTGTCGCTGAATTTGATATCACGCCCGATCTTTGGTTTTTCGAATGCCACTTCCAAGGCAACCCGATTATGCCAGGGTGTTTGGGCTTGGACGGTCTATGGCAGCTAACGGGTTTCAACCTTGGTTGGCGCGGTATGGAAGGTCGCGGCATGGCATTAGGCGTTGGCGAGGTTAAGCTAACGGGCATGGTTAAGCCAGATCGCAAAATGCTGACCTATCATGTGGATTTTACCCGCGTTATTGATCGCAAAATCAAAGTGGGTGTGGCCAATGGTCAAGTTTTCGCCGATGGGGACCCCATCTATTCAGTTACGGATATGAAAGTCGGACTTTCTGACGCATAATCCCGCTTAACACGCAATTTTGGACAAGGAGGCCGCAACATGCGCCGTGTCGTAATTACAGGAATGGGGATCATCTCCTCGATCGGAAATAATATCGAAGAAGTCACGCAAAGCCTGCTTGATGGAAAATCTGGGATTGTTGCAGCCCCCGACTATACCGAAAAAGGTTTCCGCAGCCAAATTCATGGAATGCCGCAGATTGATGTGACCGAACATATCGACAAGCGTCAAATGCGATTCATGGGCAATGGCGCGGCTTATAACTTCCTAGCCATGGAACAAGCTATTGCGGATTCGGGTTTGGAAGAAAACGAAGTGTCTAACGAACGCACTGGGCTTGTTATGGGCTCTGGTGGTCCATCTACTATAAACCTGTTTGAGGCGCATCGCCTAACAATCGAAAAAGGCGCGCCAAAGCGCATGGGTCCGTTCATGGTGACGCGCACGATGTCGTCTACGAACTCTGCTTGTTTGGCGACGCCTTTTAAGATCAAAGGTGTGAACTATTCGATCACTTCTGCCTGTTCGACATCCGCGCATTGTATCGGCAATGGTGTGGAACAAATCCAATTGGGCAAGCAAGATGTTGTTTTCGCCGGTGGCGGGGAAGAGCTGGATTGGACCATGTCGTGTATGTTTGACGCGATGGGTGCGATGTCTTCGAAATATAATGACACGCCTGAAAAAGCCTCCCGTGCATTTGATGCAAACCGTGATGGTTTTGTCATCGCTGGCGGCGGCGGTGTTGTTGTTCTGGAAGAATTGGAACATGCGCTTGCCCGCGGCGCCAAGATTTACGGTGAGGTGACTGGCTACGGTGCTACATCTGACGGCTACGATATGGTGGCCCCGTCTGGTGAGGGTGGCGAGCGTTCGATGCGTTTGGCGATTTCAACAATCGGGGATCGTAAGGTTGATTATATCAACGCGCACGGCACATCGACACCTGCAGGTGATGTAACGGAAGTGGAAGCGGTGCGCCGCGTCTTTGGTGAAGGATCAACACCGATTATTTCGTCCACGAAGTCTTTGACAGGTCACAGCTTGGGAGCAACAGGCGTACAAGAGGCGATCTATTCAACAATCATGCTGCACAATGATTTTGTGACCGCGAGTGCGAATATTGAAGAGCTGGACCCCGCAATCAAACCAGAAGAGATTGCAACGAAGCGTATCGACAACGCAGGTTTGGACACGGTTTTGTCCAACTCTTTCGGGTTTGGCGGTACAAACGCAACTTTGGTGATGAGCAAATATCATGGCTGATCTGATGAAGGGCAAACGCGGTTTGGTCATGGGCGTTGCCAATGATCGCTCGATCGCTTGGGGGATTGCCAAAGCGTTGGCAGAAGAAGGTGCTGAGCTCGCCTTTACCTATCAGGGCGAAGCGTTTGGCAAACGTGTTGAGCCGCTCGCAGCTTCATTGGGCTCAGATATTTTGGTTGATGCCGATGTGACTGATGATGCCTCCTTGGATGCCGCCTTTGCTACGCTGAAGGATAAATGGGGCAAGATTGATTTCTTGGTTCATGCGATTGCGTTTTCTGACAAAAACGAGCTGACGGGGCGTTTTGTTGATACAAGCCGCGCTAATTTCAAAAACTCGCTTGATATCTCGTGTTATTCTTTGATCGAAGTTTCGCGCCGCGCATCCGAGTTGATGACCGATGGTGGCACGATCATTACACTGACCTATCAGGGATCTAACCGTGTGACGCCTTTCTACAACGTCATGGGCGTTGCCAAGGCAGCCCTAGAATCGTCCGTACGTTATTTGGCCAATGACCTTGGACCAGATGGTATCCGGGTTAACGCAATTTCACCTGGGCCCATGAAGACCTTGGCAGGTGCCGCAATTGGAGGTGCGCGCAAGACGTTTCGTCAGACAGAGGCAAACTCGCCGATGCGCGCCAATGCGACACTAGAGGCGATTGGCGGCACGGCGGTTTATCTGTGTTCAGATCAGGGCGCTTGCACAACAGGCGAGATTATCCGCGTTGATGGTGGCTATCATGTCTTGGGCATGCCGCAGCCTGAAAATCTGTAACTGGACGTCCCTTCGATTTCGGTCATAGTGCGCATCAGGAGAATCCCTGATGACGATAAAAGCTGTCACCTTTGATGCATATGGCACCCTGTTTGATGTTGCCTCTGCCGCGCGGGAATTGGCGCGGCGCGAAGGCTTCGGGCATCTTAAAGATACATGGGTAAAGATCGCTACGACATGGCGGTTGAAGCAGCTTCAATATAGCTGGCTTCGCGCAATCACCGGTGATCACACAGATTTTTGGCAAGTCACCGAAGAGGCGCTTGATTTTGCTTTGGAAGAAGCGGGACAAACAGATGCCGCAACGCGCAAGGCGCTTTTGGAACTTTATTGGACGCTCGCTGCTTATCCCGAAGTCCCAGCCGTTCTGAAAACTCTCAAAGCCGTTGGGATGGCCACATCGATACTTTCCAATGGTTCAAAGGCGATGATTGATGGGGCGGTTCGCTCTGCCGAGATTGGCGATGCCTTGGATGCGATTTTAAGCGTGGATGATGTCGGCGTGTTTAAACCCAATTCAAAGGTTTACCAGATGGTCCCCGATCGCTTTGACTGTGCAGCCAACGAGGTTTTGTTGGTGTCATCTAATGGATGGGATGTTGCGGGCGCGTCTGGTTTT